>DASXNG010000296.1:0-27662 GCA_036495225.1 Galbitalea sp. | reverse complement strand
CGTCGACTTTCCCCAAATCGACCCAAACTTGGGCGGGAAGGTCGATCTCGGGAAAGTCGACGAGCGCGACGAGGTGCGTGCTAGTCGCCCGACTCTATGTCTGCGCTGATGGTGCGATTGGCGTCCTCGGGCAGCGGCCTCGCAACAGGAATGCGGCTGCCGAGCACTTGGGCGACGAGGTCGCGCGCGATCTTCTGCGGTGTCAGGTCGACGAGGTCGAGGATGTCCTGGCGTGAACCGTGCGGCAGGAATTCATCCGGAACCCCGATTTCCGTGACCGCGGTGTCGACGCCGGCGTCGCGAAGATCCTGGCGGATGCGCGTGCCAATTCCGCCAACGCGAACGCCGTCCTCGATCGACACCAACAGCCGATAGTCGGCGGCCATCGAGATGACGCTCTGCGGCACCGGCACGACCCACCGCGGGTCGATGACCGTCGCACCGATCCCCTGCGCCGCGAGCCGCTCCGCGACCTGCAGTCCGAGTGATGCCATCGCGCCGACCGTCACGATCAGGACGTCCTTGTGCGCCGCCTCACGCAGCACGTCGACGCCGTCCGCGGTGCGTCGCGTTGCCTCGTACTCATTGCCGACGACTCCCTTCGAGAAGCGCAGCACGGTCGGAGCGTCCTCGATGGCGACCGCCTCGCGCAACTCCTCTCGAAGGCGCGGGGCGTCGCGAGGTGCGGCGAGACGGATGCCCGGGATGACCTGCAGTATCGCGAGATCCCACACACCGTGATGGCTCGGTCCGTCGGGGCCGGTGATACCTGCGCGGTCGAGCACGAACGTCACGCCGGCCTTGTGGAGGGCGACATCCATCAGCACTTGATCGAAGGCCCGATTCACGAACGTGGCGTAGAGCGCGACCACCGGGTGGAGCCCGCCGAAGGCGAGACCGGCGGCGGATGTCACGGCATGCTGTTCCGCGATGCCAACGTCGAACACGCGCTTGGGGTACTTCTCGGCGAACCTGTGCAGCCCGGTCGGGCGCAGCATCGCCGCCGTAATTCCGACGACTCTCGGGTTCTCGTCTGCGATGTGCAGGATCTCGTCCGCGAAAACGGAGGTGAAGGAAGGTCGGCTCGCAACCTCGATCGGCTCTCCAGTCTCTGGATCGATCTGACCGACGGCGTGGAACTGGTCCGCCTTGTCCATGATGGCGGGCGTGTACCCGCGGCCTTTCTGGGTGATCACGTGCACGATCACGGGGGCGCCGTAATTCTTGGCCTGTTCGAGCGCGTGCGTCATAGCCTCGATGTCGTGGCCATGCACCGGGCCGATGTACTTGATGTCGAGGTTCGAATACAGCGCTTCGTTGTTTGTGAACCGGGAAAGGAAGCCGTGCAGACCTCCGCGCACTCCGCGGTAGAACGCTCGCGCGGGGCCACCAAGATGGCTGAACAGATTGCGGCTCGACAGGTGAAGCGAACGGTACGCGCGCCTGGTGCGAACGGTGTTCAGGAACCGCGCCATCCCGCCGATCGTCGGAGCGTACGAGCGACCGTTGTCATTGACGACGATGATGAGCTTGCGGGAGTTGTCGTCGCTGATGTTGTTGAGCGCCTCCCAGGTCATCCCGCCGGTGAGCGCACCGTCGCCGACAACCGCGACAACGTAGCGGTCATTCTGCCCCGTCATCTCAAACGCGCGCGAGATGCCGTCCGCCCACGACAGCGAGCTCGAGGCATGAGAGCTTTCGACAATGTCGTGCTCAGATTCACCGCGTTGCGGGTAACCGGCGAGGCCGCCCATTTCGCGCAGGTGGCTGAAGTCCTGACGCCCGGTGATCAGCTTGTGGACATAGCTCTGGTGCCCGGTGTCGAAGACGATCGCATCCTTCGGCGAATGGAACACCGAATGGATGGCAAGGGTCAGTTCAACGACGCCGAGGTTCGGACCAAGGTGTCCCCCGGTCTTGGAAACATTCGTGACCAGGAACTCGCGGATCTCCGCGGACAGCTGAACCAGCTGCTCCTTGGAGAGCCCGTCGAGGTCGCGCGGGTCGTGAATGTTTTCGAGCAGAGTCACCACTCGACTCTAACCCGCGCTCACACCAAGGAACGTAGGACGTACTGCAGAATTCCGCCGTTGCGGTAGTAGTCGGCTTCTCCTGGCGTGTCGATGCGGAGTACCGCGTCAAACTCCACGACCTGCTTGCCCTCGGACGAGTTGGCGCTTGGCTTGGCCACGACGTGCAGCGTCTTCGGGGTGCGTCCCTCGTTGAGCTCTTCGACTCCGGAGATGTCGATGATCTCGGTGCCGTCGAGTCCGAGGGAGTCCCAAGACTCGCCAGCCGGGAACTGCAGCGGCAGCACACCCATGCCGATCAGGTTCGAGCGGTGAATACGCTCGAAGCTCTCGGTGATGACAGCCTTGACGCCGAGGAGGCTGGTGCCCTTCGCCGCCCAGTCACGGGATGAGCCGGAGCCGTACTCCTTGCCGCCGAGGATTACGAGCGGCGTGCCGGCGGCCTGATAGTTCTCGCTCGCGTCGTAGATGAACGACTGTGGTCCGCCATCCTGGGTGAAGTCGCGCGTGTAGCCGCCCTCGACACCGTCCAAGAGCTGGTTCTTCAGACGGATGTTCGCGAACGTTCCGCGGATCATCACCTCGTGGTTGCCTCGACGCGAACCGTAGGAGTTGTAGTCCTTGCGGTCGACGCCGTGCGCATCAAGGTAGTGACCGGCCGGGCTATCGGCCTTGATGGAGCCGGCGGGGCTGATGTGGTCGGTGGTGACCGAATCCCCGAGCTTCGCGAGAACACGGGCGCCCGAGATGCTCGAAACCGGTGTCGTCTCGATAGTCATGCCATCGAAGTACGGTGGCTTGCGAACGTAGGTCGAGTTCTCGTCCCATTCGAAGGTTGAGCCGGTCGGCGTCGGCAGCGTGCGCCAGCGCTCGTCACCATCGAACACGCCGGAGTACTCGTGCGTGAACATGCTGGTGTCGATGGATGAATCGATCGTCGCCTGCACCTCGGCAGCATCCGGCCAGATGTCCTTCAGGAAGACGTCGTTGCCATCGCTGTCCTGACCGAGAGCGTCGATCTCGAAATCGAAGTTCATCGAGCCCGCGAGTGCATACGCGATGACGAGAGGCGGGGAGGCCAGGTAGTTCATCTTCACATCGGGGTTGATGCGACCCTCGAAGTTGCGGTTGCCCGACAGCACGGCGGTGACGGCCAAATCGTTCTGGTTGACCGCAGCCGAGATCTCGTCAATCAGAGGCCCGGAGTTGCCGATGCACGTGGTGCAGCCGTAACCGACGGTGTAGAAGCCGAGGTCTTCGAGATAGCCGGTCAGACCTGCCTTCTCGTAGTAGTCGGTGACGACCTTGGAGCCGGGAGCCAGCGTGGTCTTGACCCACGGCTTTGACTTCAGCCCCTTCTTGCTCGCGTTGCGGGCGAGAAGGCCGGCCGCGAGCATCACGGAAGGGTTCGAGGTGTTGGTGCACGAGGTGATGGCGGCAATCGCGACCGCCCCGTGGTCGAGCACGAAGCCGTCGCCATTCTCGAGGACCACCTCGGTGGGTCGTGACGCGGTCGCCGGTGCGTTTGCGGAGTGGACGTGCTTGTGCGAGTGCTGGTGAGCACTGGTCTCGTCCTGGGAAGTGAAGCCCAGTGGATCCGAAGCCGGGAACGTGCCCTCGAGCTCCATGTCCACCCGCGAGAGGTCGTCGTCGTTCGCGTACGACTCCAGGTCGATCTCGAACTGGCTCTTCGCGCGGCTGAGCTCAACGCGGTCCTGTGGACGCTTCGGCCCGGCGATCGAGGGAACAACCGTGCCGAGGTCGAGCTCGAGGTACTCGCTGTAGGTCGGCTCCTTCTCGGCATCGTGCCAGAGAGTCTGCAGCTTGGAGTACTCCTCCACGAGCTTGACCTGCTCCTCGCTGCGGCCGGTGAGGCGCAGGTAGTCGAGGGTCACATCGTCGATCGGGAAGATTGCTGCGGTGGAGCCAAACTCTGGGCTCATGTTGCCGATGGTCGCCCGGTTCGCCAGCGGAACGGATGCGACGCCCGGTCCGTAGAACTCGACGAACTTGCCCACGACGCCGTGCTTACGCAGCATCTGCGTGATCGTGAGCACAACATCCGTCGCCGTCACTCCAGTGGGGATCGAGCCCGACAGTTTGAAGCCGACCACCTTGGGGATGAGCATCGACACGGGCTGGCCGAGCATCGCGGCCTCGGCCTCGATTCCACCAACGCCCCATCCGAGGACGCCCAGACCGTTGACCATCGTGGTGTGCGAATCTGTGCCCACGAGCGTGTCTGGGTACGCCTGCAGCGACTCGTCAACTGTTCGCGTGTATGTCACGCGCGCCAGGTACTCGATGTTGACCTGATGCACGATGCCGGTGCCTGGCGGCACGACCTTGAAGTCGTCGAACGCGGTCTGGCCCCAGCGCAGGAACTGGTAACGCTCCCCGTTGCGCTCGTACTCGAGCTCGACGTTGCGCTCGAAGGCGTTCTCGGTGCCAAACAGGTCGGCGATCACGGAATGGTCGATGACCAGCTCGGCGGGGGCAAGCGGGTTGATCTTGGTCGGGTCGCCGCCGAGCGCCGATACGGCTTCACGCATGGTCGCGAGGTCGACGATGCACGGCACTCCAGTGAAGTCCTGCATAACGACGCGAGCGGGAGTGAACTGGATTTCGGTGTCGGGCTCAGCTGTCGGCACCCATGATCCGAGGGCCTCGATCTGCGACTTGGTGACGTTGGCACCATCCTCGGTGCGGAGAAGATTCTCGAGCAGCACCTTCAGGCTGAACGGAAGTTTCTCGTAACCCGCGACCTTATCGACGCGAAACACCTCGTAATCGGTGCCTCCGACCGTAAGTGTGTCCTTCGCCCCGAAGCTGTTGACCGCCGCCATTGCCCGTCTCCCTTACAAACTCGATACCTTAAAAGTATCTTGACATCAAGATAAATCTAGCACTTCCGGAGAACGGCAATCGTCACCCGAGTCGGGCTCAAGGGTTGGTCGATGCCTCTTCGTCGTCATCCTTCTCATCATCGCTCGACGAGTCGCCCTCGTATACCCCGCGCACGAGGAGCCAGGTCCCCCACAGGCACAGCGCGTAGAGCGGCACGCTCGTCAGGAGGCGTGCAATGCCCAGGGCAGTGAAGTTGTCGGTGAAGTACAACGGCAACTCAATCGCCAGGCGAACCGCAAACAACCCGACCCACAGCCACGTCGCGAGCGTGAGGATGCGACGCTTCGCTGGCTCATCTCGCCAACCGGTCATGTCGCCGTAAAGCAATCCGACAATCACGCCGATGAGTGGCCAGCGAACGAGAATGCTGACGAGCAGCCCAACGAGGAACACCGCATTCAGAACCATCCCAGGCACGAAATTGGTTATGACGTTGTTGGTGAGCAGCGTGAGCACGGCCGAAACCGCGAGCAACACGGCGCCCGCGACGGCGCTGGTCATGTTCGAACGAGTTACGGCCCGCACAACGAGAAACACCACCGAGATCGCGACCGGCACGAGCACGGAAACCAGAAGATTGCGCGTGATCAGGTAGATCACGAGGAAGGCGATCACCGGGAGGACAGACTCGGCGATGCCCCTGACGCCGCCAATTGCTGCGAGCAGGGACTTTGCCGTCGGGGTCTCCCCCGGTTTCAGCTGGCCGAAGCCGCTTTGTTTCGCAGCGGCGGAGAGGCTCTCCGAAAAGCTCGGAATCTTCTCGTCGTCAGGTTCGGTCGGATCACTCATGATCACGCGTCCGCGGAAGTTGCCGGCATGTGGAGCGGAATCAGGTCGCGCGGGGGCATGGGCGTGTTGCCGCGAACAACGACGACACTTCTGAAGAGGTCCTCTACCAGCGCAGCCGCCTGCGGGTTCACGGTCGCCTCGCCCGAGATCACTCCGCGCAGGAACCAGCGCGGGCCATCCACGCCCACGAAGCGCACGAGTCGTGCTCCGGTCTCGCCGCCAACGGTTGCCGGGATCTGCGCGAGCACCTCGGGACCGAACGGGCCGGTGACAATACGAGTCGTACCGCCCTGCTTGTGAATCTGGTCCGAGATCTGGTCGCGAATCTCCGACCACAGTCCACTGGTGCGAGGCGCCGCGAATGGCTGCACCTGCAGGGTCGAGCCGGCGTAGTCCATGCCAACTGCGACGACGCGGTTCGTGCCCTCCTCGACTTCGAGGCGCAACTGCAGGTCGGCGCGAGGCACCACCTTGACCCCGCCGAGATCTACATAGGGACGAACGGCGTTTGCTTCGCTGTCATCCAATGGACCGTTGATTTCGCGGTCGGCCGGGGCCGACTTCGGCTCGTCGGCGTCAGTGCCGTCGTAGTCAGTCACGCTTGCTCTCCTAGTGAGTTCGTCGATGGAGCAGCGTAGCCTGTGGAGCCGAATCCCGCTTCACCCCGATGGCTACCGGGCAGGTGGTCAACCGCTATGAAGTGCGCGCGCGCAACCGGCTGAACGATGATCTGGGCGATGCGATCGCCGACTGCGATCCGGTACGTCTCCGACGCGTCCGTATTCAGCAGGGTCACGCGGATCTCGCCGCGGTAGCCGGCATCAACGGTCCCCGGGCTGTTCACAATCGTGATCCCGTGCTTCGCGGCCAAACCGCTGCGCGGAACGACGAAGGCGACGTAACCGTCAGGCAGGGCGATCGAGACGCCAGTGCCCACGGTCGCGCGCTGGCCCGGCACCAGTTCTACTGCCTCGGCCGCGTGCAGATCCGCGCCGGCGTCGCCCGGGTGCGAATACTCGGGAATCTGCCCAGAGGAGATGAGAACCTCAACGACTTCTGCCACGAGTCGAGGCTAGTGCAGATAGGTGATGCAATAGACCCATGTTGATTTACCGAGAGCGGCTGTTGCCCGGCGCCCACATCTTCGCAATCTGGGGTCTGCTCATCCCAGCGGCCCTGCTCGTATTCCTGCCGATCAACATCCAACTCGGTGTCGCCTGCGCGATCATCCTGTACACGGCGGCGTGTGTGCTGCTCGTGCTCGGCTCACCACGCCTCGAAGTTACCGACACGGAATTCGTCGCGGGGCGCGCGCGACTGCCGCTCGCCAACGTCGGGCACGCCCAGGGTTTCCTCGATGCAGAGGCGACGCAAGAGCGCGGACCCAGATTGGATGCTCGCGCCTGGCTCGTCATCCGTGGCTGGATTTCGCCGGTCGTGAAGATCGAGCTCAACGACGAAAACGACCCGACGCCGTACTGGCTGGTGTCAACCAGGCACCCGGCCGACCTGGTCGCGGCACTGTCGAAGGCGCACGCGACCGCCTAGGTCACGTCGTTGGTTGAGTAGACCGCGCGGCGGTCGTATCGATACCGGGTTGAGCGAGATTTGGCCGTTCTCATCGCCAAGGAGTGGGCGCCGCCGGTAAAGGTGGTCGTTGGAGACAAACGTGTTCGGGCGCCCGACCTCTTTTGTCGCAACCGAGCACATACGCGCCGGTCGCACGCCAGTCCTTTTCGGAACGCTCAAGCCGGTTTCGCTACGCGTAGCGCCTAGCGGCGCTGCGCTACTCAACCAACTAACAAGATCGCGCTCAACTGGGTTCCGCTTCGCGACGTGCTACCTAGGCAGCGCACTCCAGGCAGATCGGGCCGAGCTTGTCTTCGTGATCCAGCTGCGAGCGGTGCTTGACGAGGAAGCAGTTCACACAGGTGAACTCGTCGGCCTGTGGGGGAAGCACGACAACGTCGAGGTCGAGATCGGAAAGGTCCTGACCGGCCAGCTCGAAGCTGCCGGGGTTGTCGGCGTCGTCAACATCCACTTGACCGGACATCTTGTCCGGGACGCGCTCCTTCAGGGCCTCGATGCTGTCTGAGTCATCGTCGGTCTTGCGGGGTGCGTCGTAATCGGTTGCCATGCCCATCCACTTCTTCAGTACGTAAATAATCCAAATCGGCGGCCACAGTTTGCATGAAAGGGAGCGGAATAGCAAACCATTCACAGGGGACTTCTAGCTGCCGGCTGATGTAACTTACGGCACGCCCGCGTTATTCCCGCAAATCGACTCGCTGCATGGCACTCTTGAACAGAATCGCGACAGCCGGAGGGCTTTTCACCATGCAGGACCTACGCGTAATCGGAGCGGAAAACGGGGCGTTACTCGTCTCAGACGACGACGGCACCCGCTACAGGATCGCCGTGGACGAGGTTATGCACGCGAAGCTGCGACAACTCACCCCCGACCCGGGCGTCGGTCCACGCCTCGCTCCACGCGACATCCAGGCCCACATCCGCTCCGGGATGTCGGCGGAGGACGTAGCTGCAATCACCGGCGCACCGCTGGATCACATCCAGAAATTTGAGGGACCTGTGCTCGCCGAGCGCGAGTACGTCGTGCAAACCGCGCTAGGGGTTCCGGTGCACACTGCACTCGAAACGGACCCGCTCGCCCAGGGCATCACCTTCGGCATGGCGATTCGCGAACGCTTGCAGGCACTCGGCGCAACTGGCGAACGCTGGGCCAGCTGGAAAGATCTCACGAGCGGCTGGGTTGTCAAGCTCTCGTTCACGGCAAATCAGATCGACCACGACGCTCGCTGGCGGTTCGATCCCAAGAAGCTGGCCCTCGACCCAGCCAACAACGAGGCGGTCACACTCTCACAGCAGGGTGAGGCCGCGGGCATCCTCATCCCCCGGCTGCGCGCCGTTCACAACGACGACCATCAGGCGGATGCGACCCGGTTCGACAGTGGCGCCTTCGAGCTCGGCGAGCCGGACGCCCCCGAGGCGCGGGCAAAGCTCGAGGCGGCGACACGCAACGCGACCAAACCGTTGCCAGAATCCGTCGCCGAACTGAACCAGACCGCAGATCTGCTCGAGGCGCTTCGCCGTCGCCGCGGCGAGCGAGAATCCGCAGCATACGATGACGAGCCGATGGATGACACGCCACTACTCGGCGGACCGAGCGCCGCGCATCCATCAACCGGCACGATCAGAGTCGTCGACATCCCGATCGAAGTCCCAACTAATGACCCGGGCCCTGCGCGCAAGACAGCACCTCAGCCCCGTGTGAATCAGACGGGGCCGCAGCCCCGCGCGGGTCGCAAGGGCCGCGCGGCGATGCCGAGTTGGGACGAGATCGTCTTTGGTGCTCGTCCGGACGACGACCTGGCGTAAGCCGCAGCGGCGCGCGGGTCAGATCGCGAACGCGCCGAATCGGAGAAGCGGCACCTGCACCTCGGCCGGCGACCACGAGCCGTGCTGACCGATCATTGCCCGTGACTGGGCGCTGCCAGGACTCGAATCGTAATAGGCGATGTTCTTGCGCGCGGCAACCAGAAGATCGCCGATGCGCGGAGCGACCTCGGGCGCGACATCACCGAACCAACCGGCCCCGATGGCCTCAGCGCGAGTCGCCACCCAGGAGCGCTCGCACTCCGACCCGCGCCAGCGCTCCACCAAAGCCGCGCGCGCCTCGACCGAGAGGTCGGGCTCAAAGTGAAGCTGCAGGCACCGAGGCTCCCCTGCCACAAACCTCACGCCGTCGACCAGCATCGGGTCCTCGTCGAAGATGACCTGTGCGCGATGCGCAACGTCCACGACGCCGTGGTCGGCCGTGAGCAGGACCCCGTCAGTCGGGCGCAGCACGCCGAGGAGTCGCCGCACCTCCTCGTCGACGGTTTCGAGCTTCGTCGTCCACTCCGGCGACTCCCAACCGCGAGCATGAGCCGCCGAATCGAGTTCCGGCACGTACAGGTAGCCGATTGCTGGTTCGCCCGGGGATCGCATCCATTCGACGGCGACCGCGAATCTGTCGGCGATGGTCGCCGCTGGAAGGTAGTCGGCCCCGCGAAGCACGGCGTGGGTGAACCCGGAGTCGTGATAGCGATCGGGGCCGATCGCAACGGCGCCAAAACCCTCTTCTCGTGCGCGCTGGAACACGGTCGGCATGCGCTGCCAGGTGAGCGGGTCGAGCTTGTCGTCCCAGCCAGACAGTTCGTTCACAACTCGATCGTTGGCCGCGTCGAGCACGGAATACCCGACGAGGCCATGCTGTCCGGGAGCTGCGCCGGTCGCAAGGCTGGCGAGTGCTGCGGCGGTCGTCGTTGGGAATCCGGACTCGATGATGGCGCTCGGCTTCAGCGCAGCGGAGAGCGTTCTCGCATGACCTGCCCGCGCTTTCAGATTCGCCGACCCGAGACCGTCAACGAGGATGACGAGTGCCTTCGTCACCCTCGGAAGCCGCAACCGGTTCTCCCCACCGGCGAGTGCGGCACGGCAACTCGGCAACACGTCGGCAAGGCTCATCCGGTCTCTATTCGGCCCCGGTAGCATGGGGGCAATCTTATGGCTACTCCTCCCAACCCCAGCTCTGACGGCACGGCAACTGAAGCACCCGGCGAGCGGATCGAGGACGTCGACGTCTCCGCAGAAATGCAGGGATCGTTCCTCGAGTACGCGTATTCAGTCATCTATTCCCGCGCCCTGCCCGACGCCCGTGACGGCCTGAAGCCTGTCCAACGACGCATCCTGTACCAAATGACCGAGATGGGGCTGCGACCGGATCGCGGCCACGTGAAGTCGTCCCGGGTCGTCGGTGACGTCATGGGCAAGCTGCATCCGCACGGCGACGCATCCATCTACGACGCCATGGTGCGCCTGACGCAGGACTTTGTGCTCCGCGTTCCGCTGATCGATGGGCACGGCAACTTCGGTTCGCTCGATGATGGACCGGCAGCGCCGCGGTACACCGAGGTACGCCTGGATGCCGCCGCTCTCGCCATGACCGACGGCCTCGACGAGGATGTTGTCAACGTCGTACCGAACTACGACAACCAGTTCACGCAGCCGGAGGTTCTGCCTGCCGCGTTCCCCAACCTGCTGGTCAACGGTGCCAGCGGCATCGCGGTAGGCATGGCCACCAACATGGCGCCGCACAACCTCATCGAGGTCATCGGCGCCGCGCGGCACCTGCTCGAGAACCCCGACGCGAGCCTCGATGACCTGATGGCATTCGTGCCTGGCCCCGACCTGCCGACCGGTGGGACGATCAGCGGTCTTGCCGGCATCCGGGACGCCTACGCGACCGGTCGTGGCGCCTTCAAGACGCGTGCGAAAGTGACAGTCGAGGCGATCTCCGCGCGCAAGACCGGGCTGGTCGTGACCGAACTCCCCTACCTGGTTGGGCCGGAGCGGGTCATCGAGAAGATCAAAGACGGCGTCAACTCCAAACGCATCAACGGCATTTCGGATGTCACAGACCTCACCGACCGCAAGTACGGCCTCCGCATGGTGATCGGCATCAAGACGGGCTTCAGCCCGGACGCCGTTCTCGAGCAGCTCTACCGACTGACCCCGCTCGAAGACAGTTTCAACATCAACAACGTCGCCCTGGTCGACGGTGGTCCACGCACACTCGGCCTCAAGGAACTCCTGCAGGTCTACATCGACCACAGGCTGTCTGTAGTGACGCGGCGCAGCCAGTTCCGTCTCGCACGCCGGAGGGAGCGCCTGCACCTCGTTGAGGGCCTCCTGATCGCGATTCTGGACATCGACGAAGTCATCCAGGTGATCAGGACGTCGGATGACGGCGAGCAGGCTCGCACCAGGCTCATCGAGGTCTTCGATCTCAGCCAGGTGCAGGCCGAATACATCCTCGAGTTGCGTCTGCGACGGCTCACCCGATTCAGCCGGATCGAGCTCGAGACAGAGCGAGACCAGCTACACCGCGAAATCGAAGAGCTGGAGGCGATTCTCGCCGACCCCGCGCGCATCCGTGCCGTCGTCTCGGACGAGTTGGAAGCGACGGCCGAAAAGTTCGGTACGCCTCGCCGCACACTGCTGACCGAAGCTCGGCCATCGATTGCGACGACGACATCGCGCTCGTCTCGGGCGGCTTCGCCGGACCTCGAAATCGCGGATGCGCCGTGCCGGGTGTACCTCTCGACGACGGGTCGCGCGATTCGCGTTGATCTGCCAGAAGACGGCACACCGCTACCGGACGCGAAGCGCCGCAGCAAGCACGACGCCATTTTGTCGTCCCTCGATACGACTAGTCGCGCGGAAATCGGTGCAGTCACTAACCTCGGTCGACTGATCCGGCTCACGGCGGTAGACCTGCCATCGGTGCCAGCGAACTCCATCCAACTCGCCGCCGGAGCCAAGATCGGCGACTACCTGGCGATGGGCAACAAGAAGGAACGCGTGCTCGCGCTCGTGTCGCTCACCTCGGAAGAGCCGATTGTGCTGGGGACGGCACAGGGCGTCGTGAAACGAGTGTCGCCCGGCTATCCGAGCAAGCCGGACTTCGAGATCATCTCGCTCAAGCCCGGCGACGAAGTTGTCGGAGCAGCGCAAGGCGGCGACGACGATGAACTCATCTTCGTGACATCCGATGCTCAGCTTCTGCACTTCACGGCCTCCGCGGTTCGTCCTCAGGGGGTTGCAGCGGGCGGCATGGCGGGCATCAACCTCGGTGCGAAGGCGAGCGTGATCTTCTTCGGCGCTGTTGCGGCCTCCGCGGATGTCGTGGTCGCCACCGTTTCCGGGTCGACCGAAGTGCTGCCAGGAACCGATCCCGGACGCGCCAAGGTCTCGGCGTTCACGGAGTTCCCCGGCAAGGGACGCGCCACCGGCGGCGTCCGGGCGCAAAGCTTCCTGAAGGGCGAAGACACACTCACTGCGGCCTGGGTTGGCACGGCGCCTGCGGTCGCGGTTGGGGCAGACGGCACTGCGCGCACCCTTCCAGACACCGGCGCGAAGCGCGACGCATCCGGAACCCCACTTGACGCCGTGATCGGTTCGATCGGAAGCTCGCTCTAGGTGCGAGATCCGGTTCCAGCGGCTCGCGGGGATATCTCGGAACTCACCGCGTTTCTGCACGCGGCCGACCTCACCAGCGTGGGACTCGACGATCCCGACCTGCACCTCTGGATCGATCTCGACCCCGACGGACGTATCGTCGCCACGACCGGATTCGAACTCGTCGACAGCGCTGTGCTGCTGCGCAGCCTCGCCGTGACTCCCCTGCTACGCGGCGCCGGTCGCGGAACCTGGCTCGTGCGCTTCGCGCTGGATCGGGCCATCGATTTCGGTGCGACTCGCGCCTGGCTGTTCAGTCGCCGCTCTGGCCCCTTCTGGCAGAGCATGGGGTTCGAGCCCGCCGCCACGGAAGACCTGGTCGCAGCGGTCGGTTCGACCCAACAGGTACTCGCGTTCACCGTCACCGGCCAGCTCGACGACGAGCAGGCCTGGACCCGCGCGCTCCCCTAGCCCCTAGCCGCGCTGGCGCGTATCTCGTGCCTTGTCGAATTTTCAGGAATCTCGTTCGGCGCACGTCACGCCGGTGATGAGTCTTCGCGCCGGGGCGTCGCTCTGCGCGACGGATCTCCCGAAAATTCACACGCACCGCTCCAGTTGGGGCGGCCGAGTCGGCGCGGGCGGGCTACGGGGCCGGGAGCGTCGAGTAGCGGGCCTTGATCTTGGCGAGTTTGGTTGGGTCGGTGTAGATCAGCACGTTTTGTCCGGGGCCGCAGCTGAAGGTGGCGTCGGGCTGGCCGAAGCGCGAGGTCAAATACGCCGTGTTGATTGGCGCCTCGTCTCCGTGCTGGTTGATGTAGAAGAAGCGGCCAACGTTGTCGCGCGCGTAGTCGCGGTTTGTGAGCCAGTACGCGCGCACGCCACTGGTCTTCAGTTGGATGAGCCGGAACCCCCGTTGCGAGGTCAGCTCCAGCCGCCTCGCATCCGAAAACGTCGCGTAGCCGACCGTCATCCCTGGCGGGAGTTTTGAGTCGAGGCACTGGGTCTCCGCGCTTCGATAGGTGAAGTAGGTGTTCACGGAGTCGAGGTTCGCGGCGGCTCCGGTAATCGCGCCCGCCACAATCAGCGCGAGAACGGTCACATCGAGAGCCCACGGAACCCAGCTGCGCGGCAACGGCAGCAGTACGAGCATCAGCGGCAAGACGATCACGGGCCAGAGGTAGAGGTAATCGGTGATGAGCAGCGCGATCGTCGCCACCAATCCGGTCACAGGCACGAGCGAGTAATACAACGCGGTCGCCTGAATGGCACGATTCGGGATGCGACGTCGAATCAGCTTGACCGCGAGCACGATGGCGACCACGAGCCCCGCGGCCGCCAGAGCCGTACCGACAATCAACACCACTGCTGTGACAGGCGTACCGAGCAGCGATTGCAGGTACGACGCAATGACCTCGATTCGCCCGGAGAAGATCGAGGTGGAGACATAGTCGAAGGGCGACTGGCCTTGAAGGCGTCCGAAGAACGCCAGCCGGATGAGCACGGCCAGCACGACCACTCCGCCAGCCCAGGCCGCCGGGCGTGCGACCGACCGAAATCCACCCGCGAGCCCGCGCACCAGGAGAACACACGCGAAGGCGGGCAGCACGAACAACAAAACGAGCGGATTGGATGCTGCGGTCAGCGCGAGCCCCACTCCGATGGTCACCTTCACCCAGGGACGACACGGGAAGAACAGCAGCGGCGCGATGACGATCATCACGTACATACCGAAGTAGTACGTCGGCGCGAGCGCGTACTCGAAAAGCCACGTGTTCCCCAGAAGCGGCAGCAGCAAGAGCGGGAACATGGCGATCGCCGCGCGAGCGAGCCTTTGCCAGAGTGACTCTCTGGCAAAGAGGTACCGAATGACCGCGAACAATCCGAGGAACATAATCGCGTTGTAGATCGCGGCGACAAACAGGTAGTACAACTGGACAGTTCCGCCCGCGAGCAGGTACGCGATCAGGCTGATCGGAATCTCGGGAAATACAAAAACCTGCGGGGAGAAACTCCAGTCGAGGGCGCGGCCGTCGAAGACGTCCTGCGAGAACTGGAACAGCACCCCGTTATCGCTCGACTGCAACTCGAAGTTGATCGGCCAGTTCGTTGCGCCAGGGTCGCCGGCCCGGATGAGAAAGATCAGCGCCGTCACGGCGGCGATTGCGAGGGCGGCGAGGCCAACCCAGAGCAACCGTCGCGCCATGGTCGCGAGTTTAGAGCACTGGCGTTCGAGCTGTGCTGGGGGTCAAGCAGCCGCGTGCCGCAGGCACCGGCGTCGTCGAGTTACTTGGTGATTTCTCCTCCTGGAGCGCTCATTGCGTCGAAATCTCCTCCCGAACAACACGAACGCAGGATGAGGCCGTCAAAAAGGCCGAAAATCTCCCGCAGAACGTGCCAATCACCCAAATCATCCTGTTGATCGACGCACGCTAACTACTGGGGATCGAGCAGCCGCGTGCGGAAGGCACCGGCGTCGTCGAGACCTCACGTACGAGGTGACCCGGCGCAGTGTGACTCGAACGTGAGATCTCGACGACGGCGCGCTCGGCGCCTGCTCGATCCCCAGTACCGGGTTACGCGTCGATGCGTGTGCGGTCGAACCCGTCGCCCGCGATGATGAACTCCTTGCGGGGTGCGACCTCGTTGCCCATGAGCAGTTCGAAAACTCGAGCCGCGGCCTCCGCGTCGGAAACGCGAACCCTGCGCAGGGTTCGGTGGTGTCGGTCCATCGTGGTGGTTGCGAGTTGGTCGGCATCCATTTCGCCGAGTCCCTTGTACCGCTGGATTGGGTCCTGGTAGCGCTTGTTCTGCTTCTTGAGGCCGGTGAGCACACCGTTCAACTCCGCCTCCGAGTACGTGTAGATCGTCTCGTTCGGCTTCGACCCGGGGTTCATGACGATCACCCGGTGCAGCGGAGGGACAGCCGCGAATACACGACCCTCCTCGATCATCGGTCGCATGTAGCGGAAGAACAGCGTCAGAAGGAGGGTGCGAATGTGCGCGCCATCAACGTCCGCGTCGCTCATCATGATGACCTTGCCGTAGCGAGCCTGTTCGATATCGAACGATCGCCCAGAACCCGCCCCTATGACCTGGATGATCGACGCGCACTCAGCGTTGGACAGCATGTCGGCGACGGACGCCTTCTGCACGTTCAGGATCTTTCCGCGGATCGGCAGCAGCGCCTGGTACTCGCTGTCGCGAGCGAGCTTCGCCGTGCCGAGTGCAGAGTCGCCCTCGACGATCATCAGCTCGGTGTTGAGGACATCCGTCGACCGGCAGTCAACCAGCTTCGCCGGAAGGGATGAACTCTCCAGAGCGTTCTTGCGGCGCTGCGTCTCCTTGTGGGCGCGAGCCGATATGCGAGATTTCATCTCGGCGACGATCTTGTCGAGCACGAGCGCCGACTGCGCCTTGTCGTCGCGTTTCGACGATGCAAAGCGATCGGCCATGGTCTTCGCGATCACGTTCGACACGATATTCCGCACCGCAGGGGTGCCGAGTACCTCCTTCGTCTGCCCCTCGAACTGCGGTTCGGGCAGACGAACCGTCAAGACCGCCGTCAGACCGGCGAGGATGTCGTCCTTCTCAAGCTTGTCGTTGCCAACCTTAAGCCGGCGGGCGTTCAGCTCGACTTGCGACCGCAGGAACTTCATCATTCCCTGCTCGAAACCGGCCTGGTGCGTGCCGCCCTTTGGCGTCGCGATGATGTTCACGAAACTGCGGAAAACCGTGTCGTAGCCTATTCCCCAGCGCAGGGCGATGTCGACCTCACAATCGCGAGTGAGCTCGGTCGGAACCATTGCACCGGTCGGCTGCAGCACCGGGACGGTCTCCGTGAACGTGCCGTGCCCCTGCATCCGCCAGGTGTCCGTGAGCGCGGCGTCCGGTGCGAGGAAGTCGACAAACTCGGAAATTCCGCCCGCGAAGTTGAACTTCTGCACGACCGGCTCTCCGCCACGAAGGTCTTCGATGTCGAGCGTGATTCCCGGCACCAGAAACGCCGTCTGACGAGCCCGGGACATCAGCTCTTCGGTCTGAAAGTCCGCGCCGCGCGTGAAGATCTGCGGATCCGCCCAGTAGCGAATGCGCGTTCCAGTGACCCCCTTGGCGACCTTGCCGATCACCCGCAGCTCGCTGCCGGAGAGGAACGGGCTGAACGCGGCATCCGGGGACGGCGCGGCTCCCCCATCCTCGAACGTGCCGGGCTCTCCGCGGTGGAAGGACATCGCATAGGTCTTACCGTCGCGGTCGACCTCGACGTCGAGTCGAGCGGACAGAGCGTTCACGACCGATGCGCCGACGCCGTGCAGACCACCGGATGCGGCATATGAGCCGGACCCAAATTTTCCCCCGGCGTGAAGCTTCGTGAAGACGACCTCCACGCCGGTCAGGCCGGTCTTCGGCTCGATATCGACCGGAATGCCACGGGCCGTGTCCCGGACCTCAACCGAGTCGTCGGCATGCAGAATGACCTCGATCGTGGAGCCATGGCCGGCGAGAGCTTCATCGACGGAGTTGTCGATGATCTCCCAGAGGCAGTGCATAAGGCCGCGGGCATCCGTAGACCCGATGTACATACCGGGGCGCTTGCGAACGGCCTCGAGGCCTTCGAGCACAGAGAGGTGACGCGCGGAGTAGTCGGAACTTGCCACGAGGACTCCTTTGAAATTAGGCGGAACGAATCAAGACTAATGAGCCGGGCAGACAGCATCCGTCACCGACACTCTTTCGGGGGCAGTTGAGGGTCTCTGGTTGCGCGCAGAGCGAACTAGCAGGGAAATACCGTGTAATTGACCCACGTCTGTAACACGAGCGTGTTTGTATAGACGTACGGAATGAATGACTCGAACCCGAAGGAGCAGCCCATGTCTCAAATCACCGAGAACGATGTTGAGCTCGACTCCGCCTTCCAGCTGACGGCGCTCGACCGCTGTGACAGCTGCGGCGCGCAGGCTTACGTGCGCGCAACCATGAGCACGGGCGACCTGCTGTTCTGCGCACACCACGCCGCGCAGTTCAAGGAGAAGCTGTCCGCGATTGCTCTCGAGTGGCACGACGAGACTTTCCGTTTGCTCGACGAGCAGCACGCGTAGCTAGTATTTCGGCCCCTGAGCGGCCCGGTCCCTGAGCTTGTCGAAGGGCGGCGGTGACGTGAGCATCACCGGCGAACAGGTTGCGGCTTCTACTCCCTGCCGTCCTCGAGTGGGATGAGCATAGTGCGGTACGGCCCCGCAACGGCGTGGAGATCCCAAATGCGATCGGCGACGTCGTCGATGCCGTTGACAAGCTGCAGCTTAGGAATGCCTCCAGGGATCACGAGTTGCGCGACACGGACTCCCTCACCCTCGAGTGCGTCGTGCAGCATCTCACCGTAGGCGCTCTCGGCCGGGAACGCGACCGATGTGCCTGCGAAGTCGGCGCGTGCCTTCATCGAGGTTCCGCCGTTGATCAGGAGGATGCTGCCAGCTCCGGCCTGACGCATCGCTGGAAGCACCGTACGGACCGCGTGGATGAGCCCGAGAGCCGAGAACCGCAATGCTTCCAGCGCCAGCTCCGGAGTCATTTCGAGCACCGGCTTCAGGTATTCACGCGACGGGAGCGGGCTGTACTGCAACGTGGTGATGGGTCCCAGCTCTGCGGCGGCACGTGCAAGGGCGTCCTCAAGCGCCGCCGGTGCGAGCACGTCTGCGGCGTAACCGCGCGCGGTCAAGCCGCCGGCGTTGAGCTCCGCGGCCATGGTGTCAAGCTTCGACTGGTTCCTCGAGATCAGGGCTATCGAGAAGCCTTCGCGCCCGAACCTTCGCGCAACTGCCGCTCCGAGTCCCGGTCCAGCTCCGATTATGGCGATGACAGGCACGGTGGGTTCCTTCGATTGATGGTGTTGTCTTGACAGTAGCGCGGCCAGGTTGGGCGACAGTTTGTCCGGATCACCGTCGACACATCCTTGCCCTTTCGGCAGCGATGGACGTCAGCGTGCGTTGTTTGCGAGCCCGGTTGCTTCGGCGGCCTGGTGGTGCAGCTCTGCATGATCGGCGGCGGTGAGTGCCTCGTCGCCATCGAATGAGTACGGCTTACCTGTGCCCGTTTCGATGAACGCCCTGAGGCTGCCGTTCACAAACATGCTCCAGGCATTCGAGCACACGTCGTAGCACTCGTCTTCGGGCTCGAGGCCTGCGTGGGTAAAGGTGATCCGGGTTCCCTCGTCGGTCTCGTCGATGTCGAACCGAACGGTCGTGCCGTTCCACTCCTGCTTGTCGGTGGTGAAGTCGAGGTAGCTGCCGGTGACGAGCCACGCGATATGTGTCTCCGGGGCGAGCTCGGTGACTCGGAATCCGCTGTAGTGCAACCCGGGGACGAGATAGACGAATTCGTCGCCTACCGCGGTGGTCGAACCCGTGATCCGCCCCCACCACCCGGGGACGTCGTTAATCGCATCGAACGCTTCTCGCGGCGTGGCATCCACGGTGATCGTCGTCGTGAAGTTCGCGGTCAATTTTCTGCTCCTTTGCGCGCCTCTCTCGAGGGAGGACCTTGGTGCACTTGTGTGATGCAAGTCAATGTAACCTAGTGTGCTTGCATCATGCAAGTGATAGAGTCGGGCCATGTTGGGTAAGGCTTACGACACCCAGGTGTGCTCGATCGCGCGATCACTCGAACTCGTCGGCGAGCGGTGGAGCCTGCTCATCATCCGCGACGCCCTGTTCGCTCGGGTGACGCGCTTCGGCGACTTTCAGCACAATCTCGGGATCGCGACCAATGTGCTCACATCGCGACTGGAATCGTTCGTGGCGAGCGGCATCATGGAGCGCGAAGGTTCAGCCAACTACACCCTCACGACCAAGGGTCGCGCACTCGCTGTCGCACTCATCGCCCTCACCGACTGGGGCGACGCGTGGGCGTCCCCCATCGAACCACCGATTCTGTACCGACACGCCGGCTGTGATGACGGCGCGGTGCACGCGGTGCTTAAATGCGAGGCGTGCGGCATTGTGCACGCCGGGGAGATCGCGGTTCGCATCGGCCCCGGCATGCCCGTCGATTACCTCGCGGAGCGACGCGGAGGAACCCGCACGAACTGATCCAACCCCACGGCCGTCGGTTCACGCGGTACGCGAGCGTCACGTCTGCGCCAGCTCGAAGAGCCCGTTGGCGGCATCCGTGAGCTTGCCGAGGATGGCGGAGCAGCACGATCGCGAGAAGAAGTGTCAAACGGACACCGCGGCAACCAATACCTGCCATAGACAGCTGCGCCGCGGAGTCGCTAGCATGAAGGCCGTCCGTAACGAGCGAGGAGGTGGTGCCAGGTGAACGTCGTATCCATTGGGTGCTGCTCTCCGTCCCTGCGACTGGCGGTTAACTGACACGAGTGTCATTCGGGAGCACCGCTAAAAAGGTGATCCCGAAAGGAACACACTCATGCAATTCAACTCTGAAACAATCTCGAACGGCGTCCTCGAACGCGAATTCGCAGTAAGCGGCGTGCCCGGCGTCATGTGGTCGCCGGCTTCTACAACGGCCCCTGCGCCTCTCGTATTGATGGGGCACCCGGGCGGGTTACACAAGAAGGCGCAGGGGCTCGTTGCGCGCGCCATCCACCTCGTGACCACCCGCGGATTTCACGTCGCGTCGATCGATGCGCCGGGACACGGCGACCGAGCGCGCTCCCCCGAAGACACCCAGTGGGTCGACGAGATGCAGCGTGCGCGCGCACGGGGGCAGTCGCTCCGTTCGATCGTCTCAGCCTTCAACGGCTCGATCGCTGAACGCGCGGTCCCCGAATGGCGCGCGACGCTCGACGATCTGCAGTCACTCCCTGAAATCGATGCGGATCGGCCAGTGGGCTACAACGGGATGACGCTCGCCACTGAGATCGGAGCTCGGCTAGCTGTTGCCGACGCGCGGATCGGCGCTGTGGTGCTTGGTTCCGCCTTCGCCTCAGAACCATTGATGGCGTTCGCCCGGTGCATCACCGCACCGGTGCAATATCTGCTTTCGTGGGATGACCCCGAAATCGATCGCGAATCAGGGCTCGCCCTGTTTGACGCATTCGCATCCAGTGAGAAGACCCTGCACGCGAACCCTGGCCCACACTCCCGAGTTCCATCGTTCGAGGTCGAGGACGGAGCTCGATTCTTCGCTCGCCACCTATTGCCGCCCGAATATTCGGCGGAGTGATCCGATCCGAGTCGGCGGTGGGGCATCCTGCCGCCGACTCGGTCGACCCACTCCGCTGGCCACACCGGCATCTGATATTGGACCGTTGCGATGCTCTTGGCGCGGCCGGGCGAGACGCGAATCTCGCTGCCGCCGATCTGGACGGACCAATCTACTTGGCACAAGTGCAGGTCAAAATCGAGCTGCCTGCGGCACTTATCCGGTGCAATCAGATTTAGTGCATACATTATCGGGTAATGGATGCAATCATTGCTTCATGAGCGTGTACACGAAACTTCACCACATGGTGGTGTCAGGTGACCTCGACTCGCGTGAACGCACGACCGAGTCGGAGCTTGCGATGCGACTGGGCACGAGCCGCACGCCGGTGAGAGAAGCGCTTCAACGCCTTGAAGGAGACGGGTTGGTCCTGGCCGAGGGACGCGGAGTCCGCGTGAAGGTCATGACCATCGACGAGCTCGTGGACCTGTTCACCGCACGAGCCGGCCTGGAGGGGTGGGCCGTCTTTCAAGCCGCGACGAGAGTGCAGAGTGGTGACGTCCCTCCGGCACGGCTTGTCGAGCTAGAGATGTTGGCGGCTGCCACAGATGCGCGCACACGTGCTGGCGATCTCGAGCTGGCTGCGGAGGCCAACCGGACGTTTCATGAACGCGCGGCCTCGCTCTCGGAGAACGGTGCTGTGCGCGCGACACTCAACCAATGGTGGGATCGCACGGTCGTCAGCACTCGACACACCATCCGCACTCCGGGGCGAGTCGAAGACGTCGACCACGAACACCGCCGCATCCTCGAGGCTCTCCGCCGTGGGGACGCCAACGCAGCGCGTCACGCGACTGAAGTACATGTCCTCGCAACACGTGATTCGCTCATCGCAGTCATGGAAGGGAACCGATCGTGACTAAACACAACTACGCCATCGAGCTCGCTTGGACGGGTAACACCGGCCAAGGAACGAAGAACCTGCGTTCCTATTCGCGTGATCACGACGTCGCGGCCGACGGGCTCCCGACCATCTCAGCGTCCGCCGACCCGGCGTTTCGAGGCGATCCCTCGAGATGGAATCCCGAACAGCTCTACCTCGCGTCGATCGCACAATGTCACATGCTGTGGTACCTCGGCCTTGCCGCAACATCCGGAGTCACCGTCCTCAGCTACGAGGACCATCCGACCGGCCTCATGATCGAGGAGTCGGACGGCGCAGGGCAGTTCGATAACGTCACTCTGCACCCGATCGTCACCATCACGTCCGACAGTGATGCTCGGTTAGCGGAGGAGTTGCACCACCGGGTCGCGGACTATTGCTTCATTGCGAGATCCGTCCAGACGCCGATCCGCCACGCTGTCACCATCAATCGCATGTCCGTCGCAGATACCCGGTGAGGGTCTCTGTCCATGACTGCTCAACGCTCATACGAACTGCGCTACCGTAATCTACCGATCGGCTTGATGCGCTCGTAGGGATGCCAGCGTTTCGCATCCCTGAAGTCCGCGAGTCTCGCGTTGTAGGCCGCCAGAGCCAGATCTTCGTGCGCCAGCGTCGGTGCCGAATCCGGGTCCAACTGTGCCAGCAGGCTGCGGGTGAAGTGCGGGTTCACGACGAGCAGAGGGCCGATCAGCGACGTACCGATGAAGTTTCCCCTGCGCACCCCCTCTACTGCGGTCGTCGTGTTGCGCCCGATGCCGCGTTCGGCGTTGAGGAAGCCCGGCAGGGACTCCTCAGCAGTCACCATCGAGAACTGCGACTTGTAGCCGACGACCGGATGCTCGGCGCCGACCTCTGGCACCGAGCCCATCACCTTGCCGTTGTAGCGCCCAAACATCCGCAGGGTTGATTCGAGCTCGAAGACGCCGACGCCGGGGACGTCGTAGTCCATGTCGTCGTTCCGGATGCGCGTACCGAGCACCTCGAGTGCATTGTGAGTGAAAAGGAACGAGGTGCCCGCCTCGATGAGCGCCTCGATGCGATCGCGATGCGGCGCGAGCCGCAGGATCGCCTTCAGCTGGCCCTGTTCGGTCATCGCGCCGAGGTAGACCAGGTCCACGGGCTCGCTGACGAACGCCGGAGTGTCAGTGAGCCCCGTGCGAATCACTCGCGCATCGGGGCGGCACTGGGCGAGGTAGGTGACGTTGAAGTTGTCCCCGTGCAGGTTCGCGACCTCGGGAAACAGCACCTCGATGGTGAGCGCGCGACTCACGACACCACTCCCGCGGTGCTCTCGAGGTCGGCAATGCCCTCGAGTCGAGCTCGCAGTCGCTGCTGCACTGGCGTGCCTGTGATGAGCGCATTGTGAACGCTGTGCAGGTTGAACACCTCGTCGACGTCGTCGAGCTCGACCACATCCGCAACTCGTGTTTCGGACTCAATCGTGATGATGCGGTGCGGATCGACACCCGCGATAGCGAGACGAAGCGCCTGGTCGTGGCGGCGAACTCCGCCGACGACAATCTGATTGATCGAGTCGTCCGCGAGGTATTCGTAGTCGGCGTCATAGGTCCACGCGGTGTTCTCGACCTCGGTGACGCGCTCGCTCACTTCATCGATTGAGAGTGCGACGGCCTTGCGGCCCCCGAAGCTCGACAGGTACTCGAACGCCCGCGAGCAGGCGACGCCAACGAGTCCCTTCGTGAGGAGGCGCACGAGCTGCACCTCACCGATGGTCTCAGTCGCGAATCGAGTCGTTGGCGGCTCGATGGTCTCAAAGGCCGCAACGATGCGGTCTCTCGGTACTGCGAGACGATCGAGCACCGCGGCGACCGCGATCTCGTTGTAGACATTCACGATGTTGGCGTTGATGAGTTTCGCCTGGCGGCTCTCACCATCGAGTTCGAGCGTGACGCGACCGTTGGCCGCGTCGATGTCATGAGCGCGATACGCCGCCTCTGGGGAACGAAATCCACAGGACGGGCAATGAACCTTGCCAATGTGATTGAAGCGCCAGTAGTCCCAGTTGAGCCTGTGATCGCAGACCGGGCAGATCTCGACATCAACCGCGGCGCCACTCGGGCGGGCGCCATCGCTCGGCAGTAGATCGACCGAGAAGTAGGTGCGAGGGTTCGCCTCGCCGCCGAGCGAGGATGCGATCAGATCATCGGCGTTGAGCACGAGGGCGGTCTGCGCAGGCATCGCGGTCGAGAGGATCCAGGCGATGTAATCCGGGTGCGCATTGCGCTTGATCGAATCTCTGGTGAGGTTCATGCAGACGAGCACATCCGGCACCAAACCCGGCAGGATCAGCTTCGCCGATCTCTCATCCATCTCCATGACGGCGATGTCAACTCGCGACTTGCCGGTCCACGTCACCGCACCGATGAGCGCCGTGGCGATGCCTGCTGCGAGGTTGGAGCCACTGCGGTTACTCGCGACCCGAAGCCCCTCGAGCTCGAGAGCCTCCGCCAGCAGGTTCGACACGGTGGTCTTGCCGTTCGTGCCCGTTACGGCAACGACGCGCACCGGATGCCGAATGGCACCAATCACGCCCGGATACAGCTTGCGCGCGATCAGGCCGGGCACGTGCGTTCCGGCGCGGCCGAGCACCCTGAGGGCAAGCACGGAGAGCTTGGCCACCCAGATCGTGAGCAGCAGGCGCAACGCTGGCGACTTACTCGAGGTAGTCGCGCAGTGACTGCGACCGGGACGGGTGACGCAGCTTCGCCATCGTCTTCGACTCGATCTGGCGGATGCGCTCGCGCGTCACCCCGAACGTGTCACCGATCTGGTCGAGTGTCTTCGGCATCCCATCGCCAAGCCCAAAGCGCATGCGGATCACGCCGGCCTCACGCTCGGACAGGGAGTCGAGGAGGCTCTCCAGCTGCTTTTGCAGCATGGTGAAGCCGACAGCATCCGCCGGGACAACTGCCTCGGTGTCCTCGATGAGGTCACCGAACTCACTGTCGCCATCCTCGCCGAGCGGCGTGTGCAGTGAAATCGGCTCGCGGCCGTACTTCTGAACCTCGATGACCTTCTCGGGAGTCATATCGAGCTCGCGGCTCAACTCCTCCGGGGTTGGTTCGCGACCGAGGTCCTGCAGCATCTGGCGCTGAACGCGCGCGAGCTTATTGATGACCTCGACCATGTGCACAGGAATACGGATGGTGCGAGCCTGATCCGCCATTGCGCGGGTGATCGCCTGACGAATCCACCAGGTGGCGTAGGTCGAGAACTTGAAGCCCTTGGTGTAGTCGAACTTCTCGACGGCACGGATGAGACCGAGGTTGCCCTCCTGGATCAGATCGAGGAACTGCATGCCGCGACCGGTGTAGCGCTTGGCGAGCGAGACGACGAGTCGCAGGTTAGCCCCGAGCAGGTGGCTCTTGGCGCGCTGGCCGTCCTTGGCAACCCAGAGCAGCTCGCGACCAAGCGTCGAACGCTTCTCCGTGTCGCTCATCGCCGAGAGCTTGTCTTCAGCAAACAGTCCGGCCTCGATGCGCATAGCCAGCTCGACCTCTTCGGCCGCGTTCAGAAGCGCAACCTTACCGATCTGCTTCAGGTAGTCCTTGACCGGGTCAGCCGTCGCGCCGGTGATGGCGCTCGAGTAGACCGGTACTTCGTCCTCGTCATCGACCAGCGAGAGAACGAGCGCGCCCTGGGGCAACTCCTCCTCAGGCTTGTCAGAATCCTCTTCGTCTTCGGTGTCTTCTGCGACCTCGTCGGTGTCGACGGCTACGACGGCGACAACCTCTTCGACGTCGACTTCGGCCTCAACATCCGCGTCGACAACCAGCGCCTCGTCGTCAATTTCGACCTCGTCGTCTTCGTCGACAACAATGGCCTCGCCATCTTCATCGAGTTCGACGGGCGCGGCAGACTTCGCGCCACGGCGAGCTGGGGCCTTCGCGGCCGGGGCCGCCTTGGCTTTTGCGGGCGCCTTCGCGGTCGACTTCTCGTCAGCGGGGACGGCGGCTAGGGTCGCCTTCGCTGCCGACTTGCCGCGGACGGCCTTCTTCGCTGCTGGAACCTGGTCGACACTGACCGGCTCCTCTGCTTCTACTACTGCTGCGTTCTTGGTCCGGATTGCCATGCGAACACCTTTCCGGGTATTAGGGGTAACCGCGCTGCCCCGGCGTCACAACAAATGTGATTGCGGGCAGCACTAAGACCCTTGTCAAGTCCCGAGCCGATGCACAGCGAATGTGCAGACGACTCTTGGGCCCAGACCGGGTCTCTGGCTCAATTATTGCACGTTTCGCGTGAGGCTCTTGCCACGCGCCCCACTCGTGCACTATGCGGTACGACCGGGACGCCTCCTGCGCCACGCTCTAGCAATAACAACCCACAGCGGGGCGACTTCTATTCCCTCCTGCTCGTGCAGGCGGCGCCTGGTCGCACGACGAGCAAAGATCAGGAAGACCACGCCCGTTCCCACCACCAGGTACTGCACGAGGAACGCGATGCGGAACCCAGCAAGCGAGTAGAGGGTTGCCGGGTCGGAACTCCCGTTGCTGAACGCATCCAGTACGAGTCCGATCAAAAGCATCATCACGAAGGATGCGAGGAAACCCCCGACATTGACGATGCCATTGGCAGATCCGAGGTTGCGAAGAGGGTTAAAGGTGCGGGCGAAGTCGAAGCCGATGAGCGAACCTGGTCCGCCGATCGCGATCACGACCACAAGCAGTATCACCGACCAGACCGGCGGCTGCCCCGGCCACAGCAGAACGATCGCCCACGCGACCGCCATCGCCACCACGATGCCGAGAACGATGGTGCTTCGACGCAGCGGGAACCTGGCACTGAGCAGGCCGAGGATGGGACCGACGACGATCGCAGTGACCACCATCAGAGTGAGGATGAGCGACGCGTTCGCGGCGCCGTAGCCAAGACCGACCGAGAGGAACGGAAAACCCCACAGCAAAGCGAAGACCGTCCCAGAAGACTGGGTCACGAAGTGCGACCAGAACCCGAGACGGGTGCCCGGACGTGACAGGCTCTCCCGCAGCTGCTTGAGCGGCGACGGCCGACCGGCCCCAACCGTGGGCGTGGATGTTGTGATCGGCGACGTGCCGTTGCTAACGAAGAACAGCACGCCGAGGAGCGCGAGCCCGGATGCTCCAGCCAAAATCACAAAAGTCGTGGTCCAGGTGGTTGCGGCGAGCAGCAGGCTCAGCGGTACCGCAGACAGGATTTGTCCGAGCTGCCCGAGCGTCCCCATCCACTGCGAGACGATCGGGAGTCCTCGCCCAGCGAACCAGTTCGGCAGCAGGCGCAGCACCGAAATGAACGTCATCGCGTCGCCTGCGCCCAACAGGATGCGCCCCACGATCGCGACGCCGATGACGGGAGCGAAGGCGAGGGTCAACTGCCCGAGCAGCATCAGCGCGGCGCCCGTCGCGATCAAACGCTTCGAACCAACACGATCAAGCACGACACCGACCGGGATCTGCAGCCCCGCGTACACGACCAGCTGGATGACGGCGAAGCTCGACAGAACGGCGGCCGAAACGTGGAATCGGTCAGTCGCCTCGACGCCCGTGACGCCGAGTGATGAACGCTGCAGCACGGCGATGATGTATGCGAACGTGGCGAACCCGAACACAACCCACGATCGCCGGGAATTCACTTGCGAAGTTTATCGGTGGGTTTAGCGCGGGTCGTTGAGCTCGGCCTGTAGTTGGTTGAGTAGCGCGGCGCAGCGGTCGTATCGAAACCGGGCTTGAGCGTTCCGAAGAACAAAAGCAGCATGGACTGATCTACTGATGACTCCGTTCTGCGGAGATTTGGCAGTTTCCGGGTGCACCTGC
>DASXNG010000295.1:0-3134 GCA_036495225.1 Galbitalea sp. | reverse complement strand
GTTGCGTGATCGAAGCCCGCGCCGCCAACGAGGGTTCCGGAGTTGCCGTATAGCTTGACCGTCGGGTTGAGGTGGAGTGGGATGGCTCGGATGGGCAGTGACACCTCAAGCGAATTCGATGTCAGGTCGGCGACGACCGTGAACAGCGTCACGACCGCAATGGCGAACGAATACAGAACGGAGAGAACGAGCGTGACCCGCAGCGCGCGCGGCTCAACGTACGTTTTCGCCAGGTAGCGCTGCTTGACATCCACGACATCCACCTATCGACAGTCGATAATAACGATTGTCGATAAGGTAGCGGCGCGAGGCGGCATTCGTCAATGCGTGATGCCCCCATGGCGGGAGAAAGTGTCCGGCGGAGGGAGTCACAACTCCCGCCGCCAGCACATTTCCCCCGCCGGCTGGTGCAACAACTCCCGCCACAAAGAGTTGAGCGGACGTCACGCCAACACGGGTAACGCCCACGGCGAACACAGGCATCATTCGGGGGGCCGCGTCGTTAGTCTCTTTGTAACGGCACCGCTTTCCTGCCCGGTGTCGGAGGAGAAAAGCATGTTTGAGAGATTTACAGACCGCGCTCGACGCGTCGTTGTTTTGGCCCAGGAAGAGGCCAAGATGCTGAACCACAACTACATCGGTACTGAGCACATCCTGCTTGGACTGATTCACGAGGGTGAAGGCGTCGCAGCGAAGGCACTCGAGTCGCTTGGCATCTCGCTCGACTCCGTGCGCGAGCAGGTCCAGGACATCATCGGCCAGGGTCAGCAGCAGCCGACCGGCCACATTCCCTTCACGCCGCGCGCGAAGAAGGTTCTCGAGCTGTCGCTGCGTGAAGCGCTGCAGCTCGGCCACAACTACATCGGTACTGAGCACATCCTGCTCGGCCTCATCCGCGAGGGTGAAGGCGTCGCTGCGCAGGTGCTCGTGAAGTTGGGTGCCGACCTCAACAAGGTGCGCCAGCAGGTCATCCAGCTTCTCTCTGGCTACCAGGGCAAGGAGGCTGTTGCCGTGGGTGGCAACGACGCGACGCCAGACAAGGGTTCACAGATTCTCGACCAGTTCGGCCGCAACCTCACGCAGGCTGCGCGCGACGGCAAGCTCGACCCGGTGATCGGGCGCGAGAAGGAGATGGAGCGCGTCATGCAAATCCTCTCCAGACGTTCGAAGAACAACCCTGTCCTCATCGGTGAACCCGGCGTGGGGAAGACTGCTGTCGTCGAGGGCCTCGCCCAGGCGATCGTCAAGGGCGAAGTGCCGGAGACGCTGAAGGACAAGCAGCTCTACTCGCTCGATCTTGGTTCGCTGATTGCCGGCAGCCGCTACCGCGGTGACTTCGAGGAGCGCCTCAAGAAGGTGACCAAGGAGATCCGCACCCGCGGCGACATCATCGTCTTCATCGACGAGATTCACACGCTGGTCGGTGCCGGTGCTGCCGAGGGCGCGATCGACGCCGCATCCATCCTGAAGCCGCTGCTTGCACGCGGCGAGCTGCAGACGATCGGTGCGACAACGCTCGACGAGTACCGCAAGCACTTTGAGAAGGATGCTGCGCTTGAGCGCCGCTTCCAGCCGGTGCAGGTGCACGAGCCCTCGTTGCCTCACACCATCAACATCCTCAAGGGGCTGCGCGACAAGTACGAGGCGTTCCACAAGGTCTCGATCACCGATGGCGCGATCGTCGCGGCCGCGAACCTTGCGGACCGCTACGTGGCAGACCGCTTCCTTCCGGACAAGGCCATCGACCTGATCGATGAGGCCGGCGCACGCCTGCGCCTGTCGATCCTCTCGGCACCGCCGGAGCTCCGCGAATTCGACGAGAAGATCGCCGTGGTTCGTGGGCAGAAGGAAGCCGCGATCGAAGACCAGGACTTCGAGAAGGCAGCATCCCTGCGTGACGAGGAGAAAAAGCTGCTCGGTGAGCGCCTCCGCCTCGAGAAGCAGTGGAAGTCTGGGGATGTTGGCGCGAGCGGAACCGTCGATGAGGGAATCATCGCGGAGGTTCTGGCTGCGGCAACCGGCATCCCGGTCTTCAAGCTGACCGAGGAAGAGTCCAGCCGACTCATCTTCATGGAGAAGGCCCTGCACCAGCGGGTCATCGGCCAGGAGGAGGCCATCTCGGTTCTCGCCAAGACCATCCGCCGTACGCGCGCTGGCCTGAAGGACCCGAAGCGTCCATCCGGTTCGTTCATCTTCGCCGGCCCCACCGGTGTTGGTAAGACCGAGCTGGCCAAGGCGCTCGCGGAGTTCCTCTTCGATGACGAGAACGCTCTCATCTCCCTCGACATGAGCGAGTACGGCGAGAAGCACACGGTCTCACGACTGTTCGGCGCCCCTCCCGGATTCGTTGGGTTCGAGGAGGGTGGCCAGCTCACCGAGAAGGTGCGCCGCAAGCCGTTCTCCGTTGTGTTGTTCGACGAGATCGAGAAGGCTCACCCCGACATCTTCAACTCGCTCCTCCAGATTCTGGAAGAGGGACGACTGACGGATGGCCAGGGTCGAGTTGTCGACTTCAAGAACACCGTGATCATCATGACCACCAACCTCGGTACGAAGGACATCACGGGTGGCCCCGTCGGTTTCCAGCTCGAGGGTGACACCGCAACCTCCTACGACAGGATGCGCGGAAAGGTCGTCGAGGAGCTGAAGAAGCACTTCAAGCCTGAGTTCCTGAACCGCGTCGATGAGACGATCGTGTTCCCGCAGCTCAACCAGGAAGAGCTCCTGCAGATCGTCGACCTGTTCATCAACCGTCTCAAGGTTCGGCTCATGGATCGCGACCTCACGATCGAGCTCACCCTGTCGGCCAAGGAGCGCCTCATCAAGATCGGGTTCGACCCGGCCCTTGGTGCCCGCCCGTTGCGTCGCGCGGTGCAGCACGAGGTTGAGGACCGCCTGTCGGAGAAGATCCTGCACGGCGAGCTCAACGCGGGCGACCACGTGAACGTCGACTACGTGAACGACGAGTTCGTCGTCACCACGTCGCGCCAGCCGGGTGCCGCTCCGGTGGAACCGGTAGCAGTCGAGGCGTAGTAGCAGCAACACGCACAAACGGGATCCGGCCTTTGCCGGGTCCCGTTTGTCGTATCGTCGTCGCGTGGACATGGCGGAATACAAGCGTCGCGAGGCCCTGC
>DASXNG010000294.1:0-2513 GCA_036495225.1 Galbitalea sp. | reverse complement strand
GTTCATTCCCGAGTTTCGACTCCTGCCGGCGTGGTCGGGGCTGGTCCTCGCTCTCACTTATCTCCTGCAGGCTGTGACCAGTCTCTGGATCGATCAGCGATTCGAAAAAAATCTCGGCCGCGCCTTTTTCTGGGTGATTTGGTATCCGCTCGTGTTTTGGACATTGCAGGCGCTCACTGCATGCGTCGGCCTGCCGCGCGCCATTTTTCGCATGCGTAATCCTAAGGGCACGTGGACGAGCCCGGATCGTGGGTTCGCGTGAGCCCTCGCCCCATACCATCTCGCGTGACATCGTGGCCACCGCTCATTACGGGGGCACGCCGTCCCTACTGGGTCGGAATTCGGGATTCGTTTCTGACCTTGCTGGCCTGGTTGGTTCTCGCCTGGCTGCTCAGGGACCTGATTTATGTTGTCTATGACTTCTTCCGTCCTCCGCGGTTCGAATTGACGATCGCCGCTCCGGACCTGGGCGCACTGTGGGAACGGCTGCGGCACTTCGTGATGGTGTCGACGGTCCTGATTGTCTGGCTGGCGTTACATGCTGCGATCGATCGCCGCCGATTGCAGTCTGCCGAGCGAGTTCCTCAGCCCGGTCCGTTGACGATCGGCGAGGAAGCTCGTTTGGCGGGCGTCGACGAAAAAACAGTCGCCGACGCCAGAAGACTCAAGGTAACGAGCGTTCTTTTTCGCCCGGACGGCACGATCGATCGCTTCGAGGAAGTCGATCGGGCGGCGCAAGCGTAGAGCGTTCCGCTGTGGGGAAATGCCTTCGGCTGGACGATTCCGCAACTGGCTGGTCCACGGGAAAGCCTCAGCCTTGACATGCGACTAGCATGCACGCATGCTTGCTGCATGTCCAAGATGGTGCAAATCAGGAATGTGCCGGACGCGCTGCACCGCACGTTGAAGGTCCGAGCGGCGGACTCCGGACAGACGCTCTCCGATTACCTCCTGGCCGAACTCGAACGCCTGGCCGCGCGGCCCACGCGCCACGAGATGCTGACCCGCATCCGCAGTCGAAAGCGCGTGAAGCTGAAGACGCCGGCCGCCACGGTCATCCGGGAAGAGCGCGAGTCCGCGTGATTGTGGTCGACGCTTCGGCGCTGCTGGAATTTCTCCTGCAGACTGCGCTCGGCACTCGGGTTGAGGCGCGCCTCCTTCGCGACGAGGACGAGTTCCATTCGCCCCATTTGATCGACGTCGAAGTGGCGCAGGGCCTCCGACGCCTCGTTCGAGCGGGCGAAATCTCAGCTGACCGTGCGGCTGAGGCGATCGAGGATCTCCTCGACCTCGACCTCCACCGTCACGCCCACCTCGATCTACTCACTCGAGCGTGGAAGCTGCGCGACAACGTCACGGCGTACGATGCCATGTACCTGGCTCTAGCTGAGGCGCTGGATGCGACGGTGGTCACCTGCGACGTGCCGCTCGCCAATGCGCCCGGTCACCGGGCGCACATCGAAGCGATCGTCTGACGTGTCAAACACGCGGATGTCGTCGGCCCGTTGGTGACGCCATCGAGCAGGCTGTTGACCTATCGAATCAATGCGGGTTCCGCTGCTGCGGGACGCCCGGGGAGGCTTATGCGCGAACAGGTGATACAGGTGGTGGGGCAATACATCGAGGCCGTGCGCCACAACGACGCTTCCGCTCTCCCCCTTCATCCGGATGCCGTTTGCGAGTTTCCGACGAGCACGTATCGAGGCGCGGCATCGTTCCGGAAGGGACTCGATGACTTCGGCCGCATCATGAAGAGCATCGAAGTCACCCGCCTCGTTGTCGATGGCGAGCACTGCGTCGCACTGGTGAAGATCGACACCGCATTCGGCGTCATTCCGTTCGCCGAGCACATCCACATCGTGAACGGACAGATCGTGTCCATCTGAGGCCCTGGCGAACGGATCCAAACGGTCACCCTCCTGAGCTGACGCGATTTTCGTGCCCTGCCGAGACGGACCGAATATCTGCGGATGACAGTCAATCACGAGCGAGAGGTCATATCAGGGCGGGGCTTTCCGCGTCCCGCGGCCGGTCGATCCAGGCCGTGGGACAAAACGCCCTAGCAGCCCGTGGTGAAAGCCGCTTTGCGGAGACCGACATCGTGTCCCCGGCGTCTCAACCGACGCGAGCCCAGCGGCAAAGGGCGAGCTGCAAACCTACCGCAGAGGTCCGCTCGATGGGCACCCAAGCACTTTGCCACCGTAAATGAATTCGCGGTCATCACCAAAAAGCGCTGGCCCGCACGTCTTGGGATCGTTCGGTTCGAGGCTGGCCTGGAAATGCTTCTTGTCTTCTGACGTGGTGATCCGCACGAGATAGTTCCCTATCTGGGCGGAGCTTGAATCGACGACGTCCATGGCTGCAGGAAGCCCGACCTGGGTTCTTCCCGACGCATCTGGAAATGCGGGTGATTGAATGACGTCAGTCAGATTGCCATACTCTTTTTGGGTCGAAGCGAGGGTTTCTTCCGCCGCGATCACCACACGCATCAGCAATAGCGCCTTGTCTCTAGA
>DASXNG010000293.1:0-4621 GCA_036495225.1 Galbitalea sp. | reverse complement strand
GCGATGTACCTGGAGGTGTTTGGGCACATCGTTATTGCTTGGATTTGGCTCGAGCAAATGTGCGCAATCGATGATCGCGCAGGCGCGTTCTACGCCGGGAAACGCAAGGCGGGCCAGTATTTCTTTCGCTATGAGCTCCCTAAGACGACACCCATGCTCACTTTGCTTGGTGCGCTCGATTGCACCACGAAGGAGTTCGATCCCGATCCCGCCGTTCCACCTCGGCGAGGACTCTGAACTTCCCCCAAAACCGTGGAGGCATGCGCTAAGAGGAGTGACATGCCGGAAAGACGACGGAAGTTCGACCCGGAGTTCCGTGAGGGGGCGGTGCGGATCGTCCGGGAAACCACCAAGTCGATCTCCCAGGTTGCTCGGGACCTGGGTATCAACGCGGGCACTCTCGGTAACTGGGTCGCCCACGAACGCGCCGGACGCGACGGCACGCAGGGCCTATCGACCGATAACGTCGCCGAGCTCAAGCGGCTACGCCGGGAGGTCGCCGAGCTGCGAATGGAGCGCGATGTTTTAAAGCGATCGGTGGTCCTGTGGGTGAAGGAGGCGACGAAGTGAGCGTGGCCCGCTTCGTCGCCGACCAGAGGACCATGCACCAGGTGCCGCACGTGTTCTGCTGCCGGATCCTGGACCTCTCAGTGTCCTGGTTCTACAAGTGGCGCGGGCGCGAACCCACAGACCGGCAGGTGCGTCGCGGCGAGCTCGACGCCGCGGTCAAGACGGCGTTCGACGCCTCGGGCGGCACCTATGGTTCACCGCGCATCCACGCTGACCTGCTCGAGGACGGGTGGGTGGTGAGCGTGAACACCGTCGCCGGCTCCATGCGTCGGCAAGGCTTGCAAGGGCGAAAACCCAAGCACCGGAAGGGACTGACGAAGCAGGACGCGACGGCGGCGAAATTCCCGGACCTGCTTCACCGCGATTTCACCGCCCCGGCACCGAACATCAAGTGGTGTGGGGACATCACTGAAATCCCCACCGACGAGGGCAAGTTCTACCTCGCGACGGTGCTGGACCTGTTCTCGCGAAAGCTGCTGGCCTGCCCCACCAGCACGCACCCAGACGCCGAACTCGCGTGCGACGCGATCAAGATCGCAACCACGATGCGCGGCGGCCGCACCGAGGTCGAGGGCGTCGTATTTCACACCGATCGCGGATCGACCTACACCGCAACACGTTTCACGGGCCTATGTGAGCGTGTCGGCGTGCGCCAGTCGATGGGCCGGGTCGGATCGTGCTTCGACAATGCTGCCGCGGAGGCGTTCTTCTCCACGCTGGAACACGAGGTGCTGTCCCGGCACCACTTCACCACCCGAGATCAGGGCCGCAAGATCATTGTCGCCTGGTGCCAGGATTTCTACAACACCCGCCGAAGGCACAGTTCCGCCGGGCTGCAAGCACCCGACTACTACGAAAAGACCACCGCAGAACAGCTGGCCGCGGCATGACACCGCTGAAACACTGTCTCAGTTGGGGATCCCGTTGTGGCGCTACGTCCCGTCTCAGTTGCGGGTGAAGCCGCCGAGGTGTTCCGGCAGGATGGTGACTGGGACACCGACTCCCGCAGCCTGCTTGAGCATGTCGAGGATCACTTCGGTGGGTTGCCCGTAGATGCGGATGTCAGTGGTTCCCTCAAGTGTCTCCTTGTAGGACAGGTCGGACCTCTCGGCGAGCACGCGCATGTGGTGTTCGAAGGAGTCGGCGTCGAGGTGGATCTGGATGTACTCGACCTCGGTGCCGTCCGCGCTGCGATACTCGTGGAAGCCGATGGTGCGCGGCTCGTTGTCGTGGATGAACTGCACCCAGCCGGGGACGCGGTTCTTCTCGTCTTCGAGTTTGCCGTCACGAACCTTGTTGGTGGCGATGAAGATGAATGGCCCTGCCATGAGAACTCCCTGACGCGAATCGTTGTTCTGGCGATGCGATGACGTTGTTAGCGCCGTGGTGGCTCGGGAGGAATTCCTCCCGGTCCGGGGTGTGTCCGACTGCCGCAGGGTCAGACGTCTCGTTGGAGCGGTTCCGAGCCCGGTGCCGGGACCAGCGCACTCCACAGCGCATTCGGCCGGCGACGGCTTTCCCGGAACTCCTGACCGCACACCGGGCATCGGATGGCGCCAAAGTTGTCGCCGGCGTGAACGAACTCGATATTCGACCGCAGTCGCAATTGGGGATGTCGACGGACACATTTGGTACTTCGATCAAGCTTCCGGGGGGAAGTCGACGGGATAGGGCTCGGCGAAATCGGCCGATCGTCCCACCGTGGCCCACTTGCGATCCTCGGCGAGGAGGAATTCGTCCTGGCGTATCGAGCCTTCGACGGCGTTCACGCCGAGCGGTAGGTGATAGGGCAGGTCGGTACGCCTCGCCATGCGCAGCAGGATCTCGGCCGCCCGAGCCGGATCGCCCGCGGTGATGGCGTCGCTGTCGCGAACCGAATTCATTGCGCCGACGGTGTCGATGTAGTGGTCCGGGATGTCGGCAACCTCCATCGATGACCCAGCCCAGTCGGTGGCGAACCCGCTGGGTTCGACGACGAGAACCTTGATGCCGAACGGTGCCGTTTCAGTCTGCAGAACACGGGAGAACCCGTCGATCGCGAACTTTGCGGCCTGGTACGAGGCGATACCGGCCGACCCGCCGACCCGGCCACCCATGGACGAGAACTGAATGATCAACCCACCGCCTTGTTCACGCAGCGCCGGTATCGCAGCCTTAGACACGTTGTAGACGCCCCAGAAATTCGTCTCGAACTGGGCCCGGAAGTCCTCGTCATCGCCGGTCTCGATGGGCGCCACGTTGGCGTACCCGGCGTTGTTGACTACGACGTCGAGGCGCCCGAACCGTTCCCGGGCAGCCGCGATCGACACCGCCGCGGCGGCTGCGTCGGTGACATCGAGTGGCAGCGCAAGGATGCGCTCCCCGTAGGTGGTCGCCAGATCGGCCAGTTGCTCGGGGCGGCGAGCGGTCGCAACGACTGCGTCACCTGTGTCGAGCGCAGCTCGGACCAGTTCGCGGCCGAACCCTCGCGACGACCCTGTGATGAACCAAACCTTTCTCATGATCTTCTCCAGTTCAGTTCGCGACGGTGCGGGCGTGCGCAGCGGTGTAGCGCTCTCCCACGATCCGCCCGGGCGCGAATATGTCACTCAGATAAGCAACTTCGTCGGTGCTGATTGCGACGGAGGTGGCCGCGAGATTCTCCCGGACGTACGCAATGCGCTTGGTTCCCGGAATGGGTACCACGTCCAGCGGTTGGGCCAACAGCCACGCCAAGGCCAGCTGTCCCGGTCGGCAGCCCTTGTCGGCGGCCAGCTCGGCAAGGGCCGCCACCGGTTCGAGGTTGGTCGCGAGGTTGTCGGCCGAGAACCGCGGATTGCTCGCCCGGAAGTCGTTGGAGTCAAACGTGTCACCGGGTTTCAACACGCCGGTCAGCGCCGATCGGCCCAATGGGCTGAACGGCACCAACGTGATGCCGAGTTCGCGGCATGTTGCGGTGATTCCGCCCTCGACGCGCCGCTCCCACAGTGAGTACTCGCTCTGTAGCGCAGTGATGGGGTGCACGGCGTGTGCCCGGCGGATGAGCTCAGGCCCTACCTCACTGAGTCCCAGCGCGCGGACCTTGCCGGCGGTGAGAAGCTGGGCCATCGCCCCGACGGTGTCTTCGATGGGGACACTCGGATCAAGCCGGTGGCAGTAGTACAGGTCGATGACGTCGGTGCCTAGTCGACGAAGGCTCGCCTCGCACGCCGCGGCGACGTACTCGGGACGCCCGTCCAGCACGATCCCGTTCCCGGCATCGTTGACCTTCACGCCGAATTTCGTTGCGAGGACGACGTTGTGGCGGCGACCATGTATCGCGGCACCGATCACCTGCTCGTTGTGGCCAAAACCGCGGACGTTCGTCGCCGTGGCGATGAGAGCAGCACCGTACACATCGGAGGTGTCCAGGAAGTCGACTCCGAGATCGATCGCCGATCGGATCGTATCTACGGACTCGCTGTCATCGGCGGCTCCGTAGAACTGAGACATTCCCATGCAGCCCAAGCCGACGGGGCGCACGGTCAGCTCGGAATGCCCGAGCCGCACACGAGCTGAACCCTTGGCCTCTTCGACGGTCATGACCCTCCTGCGTATCTGGTAGTAGAGCTATCACCTATGCTGAACGCCACAGCGCGGGATTCATTCCCGAGCCGGCACGTTCCGCAGGAGCAGGAAGGGATTCGGTGCGCCGCGACGCCGCCATCAACCGCGAACGGCTCGTCAGAGCCGCAGAGAAGGTCTTCGCCGAGCGGGGACCGGCCGCCACCCTCGGCGATGTCGCCAATGCGGCCGCGGTGGGTCCGGCGACGCTGTATCGCCGGTTCGCCAACAAGGACGCTCTGGTCCAGGAGGTGCTCAGCGGATTCTTTCGACATCTGATCGACGTGGCCGTCATCGCCGAGCAGTCACCTCCGGAGGCTGGCCTCGACGTCTTTCTGCGGACCGTGGGCGTCGAGCTTGCCGCCAAGGCGGGACTCTCCGCGCCAGTCTGGGGAGAACTCGCGCCCGAACCTCTCGTCGAGGAACTGCGCCGGCGTTCGACCGAGTTACTGCGACGCGCACAACGGGC
>DASXNG010000292.1:0-56153 GCA_036495225.1 Galbitalea sp. | reverse complement strand
GCTTGGGGATAGGAACCCGACCTGCGCCATGTTGAGCAGCGACGCATCCAGCACGGTCTCTCCGTACTGCTGCACGAAGGCCTGGCGCTCCTCGCTCCAGCCCTTGGTCATGATCTGGTTGTAGATGGCGTCGCGTTCGGTGATCCACCGCTCAAGCGGCGCTGGTCTGCCGTGCGCGGTCGCCAGTCGTATCGCGCGATCGAAGGCAACCCAGCACATCAGGCGGCCATAGGTGAAGTCCTTGCGGCCTCCGCGGGTCTCCCAGATGCCCTCCTCCGGCTGATCCCAGTTGTCCGCCAGCCAGTTCATGTTTTCAGAGATCGCCAGCCAGCCTCGCTGGCCGATTTTGAGCCCGAGATTGTCGAGAAAATACACGGCATCCATCGATTCCCCGTAAATGTCGAGCTGCAACTGGCCGGCCGCTCCGTTGCCGATCCGCACTGGATACGACTTGCGGTAGCCCTCCCAGCCCTCAATGATTTCTTCTTCGAGGTTCGGGTCGCCATCGATGCGATACATGATGTTCAGTGGGCCCGTGTCGCTGTCCTGATGCTGTTCAACTCGATCACGCAGCCACGCGCTAAACGCAATCGCCTCGTCGGTGAACCCCATCCTCGTGAGCGCATGCACAGAGAACGAACCATCGCGTACCCAGGTGAAGCGGTAGTCCCAGTTGCGCTCACCGCCGACCTGCTCAGGCAGGCCAGCGGTTGGTGCGGCGACCAGTGCGCCAGTCGGTGCGTAGGTCAGTAGTTTCAGCGTGATCGCAGATCGCTCGAGTGCCTCTCGCCAACGGCCGGTGTACGTCGATTTGCTGACCCACTCCTGCCAGAACTTTGCTGTCTCGTCCGAGGCCTGCTGAGCTGCGGCCGGGCTGATTAGTCTGGGCTTCAGCCCGAGTCCGGTTTCGAGAACGACCCCCCGCACCTCACCCTCCGCGAGGGTCAGCGAAACGTGGACGTCACCTTCTTCGGTGATCTTGTAGCTCGCCAGTTGTTCATCGGCTTCCTCGCGCACGATGCTCAGCGTCAGTGCGAACTCGCCAGCGTCAAAGCTGGCGCCCTCGTCCGTGACGTGCACGACGTGAGAGCGACGCCCGTAGTCGAATCGTGGCGCGACATCGATTTCGAATGTCATCGAACCTCGAACGCACCGAACGAGCCTGACGAGTTGGTGGCCATCGGTCGGATCGTCCTCAGTGATGGTCATGAAATCGACAATTTCACCGACACCGGCATCCGTGAGAAATCGCGTGATGAGGATCGCCGTGTCCGGCAGGTACAGCTGTTTTGTCTCGAACGCGTCAACCACGGGGCGAGTGCTGAAATGGCCGCCTTTCTCATGGTCAAGAAGGGAGGCGAAAATGCTCGGCGAATCGAATCGTGGGCTGCAGAACCAGTCGATCGTGCCATCGGTCGACACGAGCGCCGAGGTCTGCAGGTCACCGATGAGTCCATGATTCGCGATGAGTGGGTAGTCCGCCGAACTGCGGGGCGTTTCTGCGTCAACGACCGTTTGTGTTGTGCTCATGAGGCCAACTATGCGCGCACGAGAAGTTAACGATGACGCACTAATTGGGTGAGATCGTCCTGGCTATTCAGCGCCCTGAAGGCGGCCCGAAATGTCAGTGGCAGCGCCTATTCTGAAATTAATCACGACACGCCGAAAACACTAGATGTAGTGGAATGACAATCGTGTCATTCCGGTTATATAGTGGGAAATCTCCCCACGGAGTTATCCGATGCGGGGGCAAAAGCTTTACTCAAACTTCGCACCTTTATCTGAACTTAGGAGGTAACCATGGAGAACGACAGCGAAACGATCGGCGGCTACGCAGTTCCCGTCGACCCAATGGATCTTCTGCAGTGCGACAGCTGCCAGTAGTCACTACTAGCTAGCTGGTCGCAAACCAGAACCCCCGAAGCCCCCGGCGACCATGACGGTCGACCGGGGGTTTTGCGTATGGCGCACCGCGTCGGCCAACAGCATGCGCCGGTCAAAGTGCACTCAGAATAAGCTGGCCGGGTGCCAGTGAATCCTGAACTGCAGGGACGCGAGTTCCCGCCAACAGCTCCCTATCTCGTCGGTCGAGAGAAGGTGCGCGAATTTGCGAAAGCCGTTTTTTCTACCAGCGACCTGAACTTTGACCCGGCGGCAGCCAAGGCCGCTGGCTACACGGACGTTGTCGCTCCGCCAACTTTCGCTGTCGTCGTTCAGGAGAGCACGCTCGCTCAGCTGCTCGCCGCACCAGACGCGGGCATCGACTTTTCACGTGTCGTGCACGGTGACCAGCGATTCACCTACACGCGGCCCATCGTTGCCGGCGACGAGCTCACCGCAAGACTCACGGTCTCGAGCGTCAAATCGCTCGGCGCTCACAGCATGGTCACGGCAGAGTCATCCATCACGGACGCCAGCGGAGACCATGTCGTCACCGCGATCTCGACTCTCGTTGTCAGGGGAGACGAATAGTGGCCGCCCTGGAGCCGGGCGAAGTCGTCGCCGAGAAGACCTATCAACTGACCAGGGACGCCCTGGTGCGTTACGCGGGTGCGTCCGGAGACTTCAATCCGATCCATTACCGCGATGACGTTGCCAGAAGTGTTGGCCTCGACGGCGTGCTCGCGCACGGAATGTTGACCATGGGTGTCGCCGTTCAGCCGGTGATCGAATGGCTGGGCAGGCGCGGAACGGTGCTCGACTACCAGGTGAGGTTCACGAAGCCCGTGCTCGTCGACCCAGCGGATGGCGCGACCGTGACAGTCGTTGCGAAGGTCGGGGTCCTGACGGATGATGGCGCCCGCATCGACCTGACGGTGACCTTCAACGGCGCCACCGTGCTGGGCAAGGCGCAGGTGCTGGTGGCGCTGGCTGCGGCATGAGACTCGCCGACCTGACCACCCTGCGCGTGGGTGGCGAAGCCGAGCGCATCCTCGAACCATCGAGCCGGGATGAGCTGGTCGAGACCGTTCGCGACCTCTGGGCTGACGGGGAAGAACCGCTTCTGCTCGGCGGCGGCTCCAACGTCGTGGTCTCGGACGACGGTTTCGATGGGCCGGTGGTGCGCATCCTCACGCGGGGGATCGAACGAATCCAAGCCACAACGCCGGCGCTGCGACCGTCGTCCTATCTTGGCGACCGAGCCGTGCGATTGCGAGTACAGGCCGGCGAGCCATGGGATGAACTGGTCGCCCACGCGGTGGCAAACGGCTGGAGCGGAATCGAGGCGTTGTCAGGCATACCTGGGTCGAGCGGGGCCGCGCCAATCCAAAACATTGGCGCGTACGGCCAGGAGGTTGGCTCGAGCCTCGTTGCTGTCGAGTTTCTCGACTACCTGACCGGCGACCTTGAGCGCATCCCGGCATCGCGACTCGGGCTCGGCTACCGAACGTCAATCATCAAACACGGTCGTCAGGGCGTGGTTGTTTCGATCGAACTCGAGCTCGGAGAAGATGCGCCCGGGCGTCCAGCACTCAGCGCGCCAATCGCCTATGACCAGTTGGCAACCGCGCTCGGGGTTCGCATCGGAGATCGGGTACCGGTCGAAGAGCTGCGCGCGACGGTGCTGTCCCTGCGAGCGGCGAAGGGAATGCTGCTCGACGACGCGGATCCGGACTCCTACAGTGCCGGCTCCTTCTTCACCAATCCGATCGTGAGCGAGAACTTCGCTCGGGGTTTGCCGCAGGACGCGCCCCGCTGGCCAACGGCGCCCGAGGAGCGGGATGTCGCGGTGCCCCTTGGTGCTGCGCCAGCTGTTCCGCGCGTGGCTGGGGAGTATCGCGTCAAGCTCAGCGCCGCCTGGCTGATCGAGAAGGCCGGCATTTCGCGAGGTTTCTCGCTGCCGGGATCGCGCGCCGCAGTGTCGTCGAGGCACACCCTCGCGCTCATCAATGCCGGTGGGGCGACCGCGGAGGACATTGTCGAGCTCGCGAGATTCGTGCAGACGCGCGTGTTCGCGGAGTTCGGCGTGCAGCTGCAGCCCGAGCCGGTGCTGGTGGGGCTGACCCTGTAGCGACAGTTCTGGGGATCGAGCAGGCGCCGCGCAGCGCGCCGTCGTCGAGATCCTTGTACTGAGCTTGCCGAAGTGTCACGAACATGTAACTCGGCGCCGAGTTACATCGCAACTGAGGTCAAGACCCTTTCTGCGCGAGCAAACGTGCTCGGTTGGGACATCTGTGTTCGGGCGCCCGGGCACATTTGTGACAACCGAGCACCTTTACCTGTCGCAACCGTTACGTGCGGCTGCTCGACCCCCCGCTGTACCTCTAGCTGTCCTTGCGGATCCACCGGAAGGTCAGGCGGCAGACGATGAGCCCGAGGACCAGCCAGATGCCCGTGACGATCGCTACGCCTTCGAGGTTCCAGGTGCCGCCGACCTCGGCCGCCTTGAACGAGTCGGGCAGGAACACCGACCGCATGCCCTGGGCCAGCCACTTCAGGGGGAACAGGCTTGCGAAGGTCTGCAGCCACGTCGGCAAGCCGGAGAACGGCAGATAGATCCCGGAAATGAATTGCAGGATCAGCGTGATCGGGATGATCACTGCCGTCGCACTCCGACCGCTGCGCGGCAGTGCGCTCAGCGCAATGCCCAGGATCGCGCACGTGGTCACGCCGAGCAGAAACACCCACAGGAACGTGAGCCACGACGAGACATCCGTCGGCAACGGAACACGGAAGACCAGCCCGGCCACGAGAATCAGCAGGGCAGACTGCATCGCTCCCGTGATGAGAACCTGCCCGATCTTGCCCCAGAAGTAGCTCATCACCGGGAGGGGCGAGCCGGCCAGGCGCTTGAGGGTTCCATCGCTTTTCTCGCCAGCGATCTCGATCGCCATGTTTTGAAGGCCGCTCAATAGGATGCCTGCGGCGAGCATGGCCGGCAGGTAGTAGTCGGCCGCGTTGACCTTCGTGCCGTCCGGGTAGTGGCCGAAGCTGATGTTGGTGAACGCTACCGAGAAGATCGTCAGCATCACGACCGGAAACAGGAACGTGAAGAAGATGGCGTCGCCGCGACGGAAGTACTGCCGGAACTCGTAGCGAATGCGACTAAAGCCGAGCGTGATGGAGCGCCCGGCTGGCAGCGCCGGCGTTGTGCCGACATCAGTCGTGGTCATTTAGCGGCCTCCAGTTCGGACTCTTTGTCGTACTCGCGCACCAAATCGAGGTAGACGTCCTCGAGGCTCGGTCGAACCACCTCAAGGTCTTTCGGCTCTCCGATGCGTTTCACGAGATCTGCGACCACCGCACCCGGTTCGTTAGTACGTTGTTGCTGCTGGCCAGACGCATCCGTCCACCGGACGATTGGTATCCGCGCGTCCGCGCCGCCAATCTCACTGATCCTGCCGATGTCGATGAGTTTGCCTCCCGCAATGATGCCCGCGCGGTCACTCAGGTGTGCCGCCTCGTCGAGGTAGTGGGTCGTGAGCAGGATGGTGGCGCCCTCACGCTTCAGCTGGTCGATCAGCCCCCAAAAGTTGCGGCGCGCCTCAGGATCGAAACCGGTCGTCGGTTCATCCAGAAAGAGCAACTCCGGGCGGCCGATGATGCCGAGCGCGACATCCACTCTTCTGCGCTGGCCGCCGGATAACTTGCGGATCAGCGTCTTAGCCTTCTGCTCGAGGCCGACCCAGGCGATCACCTCGTCGACGGACCGCGGATTCGGATAGTAACGGGCGAAGTGCGACAGCTGCTCCTGCACGGTTACGTCGCCGCTCTCGCCGGTGTCCTGCAGGACGATTCCGAGGCGAGCCTTCCAGGGGATGCCCCCGTGCTGCGGGTCGACTCCGAGCACGCTCGCCTCGCCGCTTGTGCGGTCGCGGTAGCCCTCCAGAATCTCGATGGTGGTGCTCTTGCCCGCCCCGTTCGGACCGAGCAGGGCGAAAGTCTCACCGCGCTGGATGTCGAAGCTCACGCCATTCAGCGCGCCGAAAGACCCGTAATTCTTGCGCAGGTCACGAACCGAGACCACCGCGTCGGAATTCGTCATGACTCAATGCTGGCGGTAAACCCGCTAGGGGTCGAGCGGGTTCGGCCCTGAGTTGGTTGAGTGGGGCCCTCGTCGTTGGTTGAGTAGCGCGCCGCAGGCACGCGTATCGAAACCGGGTTGAGCGTTCCGAAATGCGCAAAGCGGCATGGGTGTTCAACGTTCGTTCCGCCGGATGAGACCCCAAAAAACGCCCAAATTCTCCTGTTGAACGTGCGAAACACCGAAATCATCCTGTTGAACGTGCGCCGACCACCTCGAAGACGGCCAAGAATCTCGAAAACCGGGCCACACGCTTCCAGTCCATGCCGCTTTTCGGTTTTCGGAGCGCTCAACCAGGGTTCGATACGCGTCGCTGCGCGGCGCTACTCAACCAACGACGAAGGCCCGCACTACCACCCGACCGACGGAGAAAGCAGCCCTAATCCATGCCGTACACTGGTCGAGGTAGTTGAAATCTGCCAAGCTTTTGCGTGCCCGGAAGCCATAATTCTGGTCGGGCGCAGCACAAGGTTGGCAGTTTGACTGTCCTTAGGGCGGTGGCTCAATTGGTAGAGCAGCGGTCTCCAAAACCGCAGGTTGCAGGTTCAAGTCCTGTCCGCCCTGCAGATTGCTCCGCGCAGTTGCGCGGGGTGAACGGTGAAAGGTTGTGAGTGTGGCACGCAAAGTGATCGACGAGCCGAGCGAGGACATCGTCGCCAATGCTCGTAAGGAGCGCGCCGAAAGGCGTGGGCCTTTCGCGGGTATTGCGCTCTTCGTCCGCCAGGTTTTCATCGAACTCCGCAAGGTCGTCACACCGACCCGTCGCGAACTTTTCAGCTACACCGGCGTCGTCCTGGTGTTCGTCTGCGTGATGATGGCGCTGGTCTACGGACTGGACTACGCGTTCTCACTGCTGGTGAACTGGATGTTCGGCGCACCAACGAGCTAGACGCTCCGCGCAGCTTCCTTTCGGCCACGGCCGGAATCCGTGAATACAGAATGAAACGAGAAACAAGTGTCTGAGTCTGACCGCCGGGATATCGAACTCGGTACGGCCGCAGAGCAGTCGTCTGAGGAGGACGAAGCCCAGGAGGGCAACATCCTTGAGTCGGACGACGTGTCCGATAACCCAGCCGAGCAGCTCGCACTGCACGTCGAAGACGAAGATGGCGACGATGAGAACGGCGACCTCGCTGGCCTGCTCGAAGCTCTCGACGCCGCAATGGACCCCGAAGCGGATGCCATAGTCGATGACGCGCTCGAGATCGACTCGCTCGACGAGGCCGATGCAGCAGTAGCCGCGGCCGAAGACGAGGAAGAGCTCGAAGAGGAAGACGAAGCGAACGAGGTTCCAGACGTTCTTCCTTACGTCGGCCCAGAGCCCGGTGGCGACGAGGATGACTCGGACGCACCGGCCGACGAGGAAGAGGTCGACCCGTACGAGGCATTCCGGGCCGAGCTTCGCGCGAAGCCGGGCAAGTGGTACGTCATTCACTCCTACGCGGGCTTCGAGAAGCGCGTGAAGCAGAACATCGAGAACCGTCGCGTGTCGATGGCCATGGAGGACTACGTCTTCCAGGTCGAGGTGCCGATGGAGGATGTCGTCGAGATCAAGAACGGTCAGCGCAAGCTGGTCAACCGCGTTCGCATCCCCGGCTACGTGCTGGTCAACATGGACCTGAACGAAGACAGCTGGTCAGTTGTTCGCCACACGCCGGGTGTCACCGGCTTCGTCGGCAACTCGCACAACCCGACCCCCCTGCGCTTCGAGGAGGCCTTCAACATGCTGAAGAGCCTCGTTCAGATCGTCGAGGCTCCCGCCAGCAAGACCGCGGGCGGCAAGGGCAAGGCTGCTGCACGCGTCATCCCTGCCGAGGTCGACTTCGAGATCGGCGAGACCATCACGATCAAGGAAGGTTCGTTCGCGGGCCTGCCAGGTTCGATCAGCGAGATCAAGCCGGAGAGCGGCAAGCTCACGGTTCTCGTCTCCCTCTTCGAACGCGAGACCCCGGTCGAGCTGAGCTTCGAGCAGGTAACCAAACTATAGGCGCGCCGCCGCCCCTGCGGCGCGTCGTCCGCTCCGCGGCACGAGCGCGGTCGCGCCGCGGATCGGCTATAGTAGGCGGGTTTGAAAAAATCACCGCATCCAAATTCGGATGTCGGGAGCGTCGACTTCGGTCGGCACGAAATGAAAAGAGAAAAAAGTGGCATCGAAAAAGAAGGTCACGGGTCTGATCAAGCTTCAGATCCAGGCCGGCGCCGCTAACCCAGCCCCGCCTATCGGCCCGGCGCTCGGTCAGCACGGCGTCAACATCATGGAGTTCTGCAAGGCGTACAACGCTGCGACCGAGTCGCAGCGCGGCAACGTCATTCCGGTTGAAATCACCGTTTACGAGGACCGCTCGTTCACGTTCATTCTGAAGACCCCGCCAGCCGCAGAACTCATCAAGAAGGCAGCAGGAGTGCAGAAGGGGTCACCGACTCCTCACACCGTCAAGGTTGCTCGTCTCTCCCAGGACCAGGTCCGCGCCATCGCGGAGCAGAAGCAGGTCGACCTCAACGCGAACGACGTCGAGGCCGCAATGAAGATCATCGCGGGCACCGCTCGCTCGATGGGGATCACGGTGGACGCATAATGCCTACGAAATCCAAGGCCTACCGCGCCGCCGCAGAGAAGATCGAAGAGGGCAAGCTGTACAGCCCGTCCGAGGCCGTTTCCGTCGCCAAGGAGACCGGTTCCAAGAAGTTCAACTCGACCGTTGAGGTTGCGCTGAAGCTGGGTGTCGACCCTCGTAAGGCCGACCAGATGGTGCGTGGCACCGTCATCCTGCCTCACGGCACCGGCAAGACCGCTCGCGTTCTCGTGTTCGCAACGGGCCCCGCGGCCGAGGCGGCAATCGCTGCTGGTGCTGACGAGGTCGGTGGCGCAGAGCTCATCGAGAAGGTCGCCGGCGGTTACACCGCTTTCGACTCGGCCGTATCAACCCCTGAGCTCATGGGCCAGGTTGGTCGCCTCGGTAAGGTGCTTGGTCCACGTGGCCTCATGCCGAACCCGAAGACCGGTACGGTCACGACCGATGTCGCCAAGGCTGTCTCAGACATCAAGGGCGGCAAGATCGAGTTCCGCGTCGACAAGCACTCCAACGTGCACTTCGTCGTTGGCAAGGCCGGTTTCACGCAGGACCAGCTTTCCGAGAACATCAAGGCAGCGATCGACGAGGTCGTTCGCGCAAAGCCTTCGAGCTCGAAGGGCCGTTACATCACCAAGGGCACCGTCTCGACCACTTTCGGTCCTGGCATCCCGCTTGACGTGAACGCGCTCTAAGTTCCTTTCGCTCGCCGCCGCCCCTGCGGCGAGCCCGGAAAGGCGCCGTACACGCCGCCGCCTTTCCGCTGCAACTCGAGTAATCCCGAAAAGGGGGTTCGCCATCGGCGGGCCCCCTTTTCGTTACCCAACCGAAGGAGCTGAATGACCACGACGATCAGGCGCGCCGACGAATCGGATGCCAGCGCGCTCTCAATCCTCGCCAGCGCAACCTTCGAGCTGGCGTGCCCGCCGCAGACGACCCGCGCCGCCATCGACGCCTTCGTCGCGGAGTTTCTGAGCCCGACCAGCTTTGCCGGTTACCTCGCCGACCCGGCTCGCGCGCTGTTTCTCGCCGAGGATGATGGCCGCGCGGTCGGCTACACGATGCTCGTGCTCACCGCGCCGAAGGATCCGGATGTCGCGGCCGCGCTCACGCTGCACCCAAGCGCCGAACTCAACAAGGTGTATGTCGCAGAAGACCATCACGGCGCCGGCGTAGCCTCCGGTCTTGTGGATGCGTCGATCGCCGTCGCGCTGGAGCGGGGTGCTGCGGGCCTCTGGCTCGGCGTCAACCAGCAGAACGCCCGGGCGAATCGGTTCTACGAAAAGAGCGGATTCCGCCAAGTTGGCGAGCGCAAGTTTCTGGTCGGTGGCACCTACGAGAGTGACTTCGTGAGGGAGCGGGCGCTCTAGCTCGCAGCCCGGATACGATTCGATGAGTAGTCGGCAGACGAGGGGAACCCGAACCGTGAAGAGCTCCGCGTATCGCTATGTCGTCGCGGTCGTCCGGGTGCTTGTTGCGGCACTCATCGTCGCTGCTATTGTCGCTCAGCTCGAGCGCAGCGTCGCCAACTGGACGACCGCAGGCAAGAGCATCGCGTTCGAGCTGGTGAACTTTTTCAGCTTCTTCACCATCGAGTCCAACATCGCGACCGTCGTCGTGTTGCTCATCGGCGCTGGCTTCACCTTTGCGAAACGCGATGATCCGCATTGGTACACGGTGTTCAGGGTCATCGTCGTCACCTACATGGCCGTGACCGGGATCGTCTACAACCTGCTGCTTCGCGGCGTCGAATTACCGCAGGGAACGACTGTCGAGTGGTCCAATGAGGTGCTTCATGTTGTCGCGTGCACGTACACGGTGCTCGACTGGTTCTTTGCACCGGGAAGAACGCCGCTCGCCTGGCGCACGCTTCGTGCCATCGCCGTCTTCCCGCTCGTGTGGGTGGTCTACACGCTCATCCGCGGGCCCTTTGCCATCCAGCAGAATGGCCAGCCGTGGTATCCGTACCCGTTCCTGAATCCGAACCTCGCGCACGAGGGCTACTTCTCGGTCTTCTTTTACGTCATCCTCATCACCCTGGTGGTGCTCGCGACCGGCGCTGGCGCGATCTGGGTTTCACGCAAGTGGAAAGCGGTGGGTGCCGCGTGACGCCCCGAAAACTGGTGGATGTCGTCGCATCCTTGCTCGGCGCCGCACTCGTCGCCGCGGCCCTGGTGATCATCTGGGTGGCGAGGCTCAGCGTGCATACCTTCAACCTCTACGTCAGCGAACTCGGTGCGACCGGCGTCCCGACGGCCCATGAGTTTCAGATCGCCTTGCTGCTCATCGTGACGGGTGGCACGCTCATAGCGTTCGCGGGCAAGGATGTTCGTTCGCGCGTGCGATTTCTCGCGGTCTGGACACCTGCGGTGTCGCTCTGGGCGGCGAGCGGATTCTTCCTGGTCGCATCCCAGGTGACCTGCACCGTCGGTTGCCCGCTCCCATGGGGTGGCCCTGTGTTCGACTGGCAGGATTTCACGCACATCGTGTGTGCCGTGCTCGCATTCGCGGCCGCGAGTTGGGGCATCCTGCAAACCGCATTCGCGCACGACCATCGCGGTCTCGCGCGCTTCTCGCTGGTCGCGGCCGTCGCTGTCGCCGTGATCTCTTCGGTCGGCGGCATCCTGTCTCTGCTGCAGTTCCAGACGGAGATCGGCGCGAGCGCCGAGCTTGCCGCGACCACCATCGCGATCGTCTGGGTCGTCGTCTACGGAGCCGCCACCGCGGGTGCCAGAATTCGAGCTCAGCGCCCGCGAGCACTCGCGGTGCGCGTCGAGTCCGGGGACATCAATTCGAGCAGCCGGTTCGCCAGCCCAACCAGCACGTGAATCTCGTTTTCGTCCCGGTCGACCCAGCGGCACTCGGGCTCGCGCGAGACCGGTACGAAGTCGTTGTGTTGCTCCCACACCACGAGGGTTCGATCGGCGCCGAGCACATATTGCTGCCACCAGACCTGGCGCAGGTATGAGCGCGGGATGGACTTCCACGCGCTCGATGTCGTCTTGATTTCGCACAACTCAACGCGGCTGCCACGAGCAACCACGCCGTCCGGTGTCGCGAGATGCAGCGGCTGACCGTGGGCGTGGTACAGGTCTGAACTCGGCGTAATGCCGTGGTTGGCGAGCACCCAACGGGCTATCTTTGGTTCCCGCTCGCGACCGTAATCGGTGAAGGCGTTGCCGCCGAAGCCTGTTCCCAGGAGCTTCTCCAGCGCGACGGCCTGAACTGCACGGATGCTGGAAAGCCGAGCTACATCGGTGGCGGTAACCCCCCGGCTGCGCGCCCGAAGCCATGCGACTCGATCACTCGAGTTCGCGACCACACGAGTACGGTGGTCCGGCGCGGGCTCCTCCCAGAGGTCGAGGGTGGGCTGCGCGAGGGTCACGAGACCATTGTCTCTCGCATCCGGTGGCCGCCCAGCAACGACAAGCGTTCTCTTCAGCTCGCATTGCGTCGTTCACAGGTGGCTCATAGGAAGTTCCCAATACTAGAACTATGACTACTTACCCTGCCGAGTCTCGCCACGCATCGCCGAACGCCGTCCAGCCACGGCTGCGGCGCCCGGACGGCAGCCCCATTCGTGCGGTCGTCGTCGATGACGAAGACTCGCTGACCGACTTGCTTTCGATGGCTCTGCGCTATGAGGGCTGGGACGTTCGTCTCGCCGCGGACGGCCAGAAGGCGCTCAGTGTTGTGCGTGAATTCCGCCCAGACATCATCGTTCTCGACATCATGCTGCCGGACATCGATGGGCTGCAGGTGCTGCAGCGACTGCGTGCAGACGGCAATCAGACGCCCATCTTGTTCCTGACCGCAAAGGACTCGGTGGATGACAGGATCGCCGGCCTTACGGTCGGCGGCGACGACTACGTCACCAAGCCGTTCAGTCTCGAGGAACTCGTCGCGCGCCTGCGCGGTCTCATCCGTCGATCCGGAATGACGGTGGATGACTCGGCCGACTCCCACATCGAGGTTGGGGATCTCGAGCTCGACGAGGACAGCTACGAGGTGCGCCGCGACGGGGAGCTGATCGATCTGACCGCGACCGAGTTTGAGTTGCTGCGTTACCTCATGCGCAACGCTCGTCGCGTCGTGAGCAAGATGCAGATTCTCGACCGGGTGTGGAGCTACGACTTCGGCGGCAAGTCGAGCGTCGTCGAGATCTACATCTCGTACCTGCGCAAGAAGATCGACGCGGGTCGATCCCCGATGATTCACACCGTGCGAGGCGTCGGTTACATCCTGAAACCCACGCGATGAAGTGGCGGCTGCGTCGCGCCCCCTGGACCTTGCGGCGGCGGCTTGTAGTGAGCGTCGTTGCGTTGTTTACGATACTGAGTGTTCTCATCGGTGGCTTCAGCATGCTCGTGCTCTACGCCAACCTGTCCGCACCGATCAACGATCAACTGGCTCGCTCGGCGCGATTCCTGGAGAATCGCGACAGCGGTGACTTTCAGGGCGGCGGCGGCTTCGGCGGAGTCCAGCCGGGATCCATTCAGGCCTTCTCCTTTGGTTCGCTTAGCCACGGCAATTTGACTGCTTCCACGCCAGGCGGGTCTCCTACCCCGCTGACGCAGGCACAGCTCGAACCGATCTTTGCGATCAAAACCAGCGATACTCCGACGGACGTCTCGATCCCGGGTGTGGGCGCTTTCCGCGCAATTCGGACACAGCAACTCACGGCGACGGTGCCGACCACTTCCGGGACGACGGCCACTGTCAAGGGTTACGAATACTTCGCCTACCCGCTCACCGAGGCCCAGAGCACACTCCTGAGGTTCGGTGTTGCGCTGGGCGGCATCTCGCTCCTCGGCATCCTGATCGCTGCCTACCTCACCTTGCTCATCGTCTCGGGTGCGCTTCGACCGCTGCGCCGGGTCGCGGCGACCGCCACCGAGGTTGCGTCCCTGCCGCTCGACCGCGGCGAAGTCGATCTCTCCGTTCGGGTGCCAGATGAAGACACCGACCAGCGCACCGAGGTCGGCCAGGTGGGGTTCGCTCTCAACACGATGCTCGGCCACGTCGATAACGCTCTGAAAGCCCGACAGGCGAGTGAGAGCAAGGTGCGGCAGTTTGTCGCAGATGCCAGCCACGAGCTTCGCACGCCCCTCGCATCCATCCGCGGTTATGCGGAGCTCACGAGACGCGGGCACTACGACCTGCCGCCGGATGTCACGCACTCGCTCGGCCGAGTCGAGTCGGAGGCCGTGCGGATGACATCACTCGTCGAGGACCTTCTGCTGCTCGCGCGGCTCGACGCGGGGCGCGACGTCGAAACCGCGCCCGTCGACATCTCGAGGCTGCTCGTTGACTGCGTCAGCGATGCTCACGTCGCGTCAGAAGATCACGAGTGGGAACTCGACCTGCCGGACGAGCCCGTCATGATCGAGGCGGACTCGCAACGGATTCATCAGGTCGTCGCGAACCTGCTCGCCAACGCGCGGCTGCACACCCCTGCCGGCACCCGGGTGAAGGTTGGCCTCGAGGTGACCGGTCGGGACACGGCGATCATCACCGTCGCGGACAACGGGCCCGGCATCCCAAGAAAGCTTCAGGACGAACTCTTCGAACGGTTCGCCCGCGGCGACTCCTCACGGCAGCGCGCGACAGGCAGCACAGGCCTCGGCCTCGCCATCGTGCGCGCGGTCGTGGAGGCGCACGGCGGCAACGTCACCGTGAAGAGTCGCAAGGGGAACACGGTCTTCAGGGTGGAGCTGCCGATGTCGGCTGCACGAATGGACGTTGCGATGGGTGAGAAACTGGAGTCATGAGAATCGTCGTCACTGGTGGGAATGGAAAGCTCGGCAGAGCCGTAGTAGAGGGACTCCGGGAGGCCGGGCACGATGTTTTCGTGCTCGACGCCGTTGGGGAACGCGGTGACACCTTCACTCGCATCGATCTGACCAACTACGGGTCTGTGGTCGACGCGTTCGGTTCGGTGAACGACCGTTATGACTCCCTCGACGCTGTAGTGCACCTCGCGGCCATCCCGGCCGGAGGTCTGGAGGCCGATTCCGCGACGTTCCACAACAACATGAACGCGACGTTCAACGTGTTCCAGGCGGCCAGGCGGGCGGGCATCAAGCGGGTCGTCTACGCGTCCAGCGAGACACTCCTCGGCATCCCGTTCGAGCTCGACCCGCCATACATCCCGCTCGACGAGGACTACCCGTCGCGGCCGGAGTCGATGTACTCGGTCGTGAAGCACCTCGAAGAGGAACTCGCCATCAAGCTCTGTCGGTGGGACCCGGAACTGAGCATCACGGGCCTGCGGTTTTCGAACGTCCTCGACGAGAGCGACTATGTCAACCAGCCCAAGTGGGAGGCCGACCCGTCGTTGCGTCGGTGGAACCTGTGGGGCTACATCGACAAGCGTGACGGTGCTCAGGCAGTACTCAAGGCCCTCGAGGCGAACCTGCCGGGGTTCGACACGTTCGTGATCGCCAATGCCGACAGCGTCGTTGCCCGTTCGAGTGCAGAGCTTGCGGCCGAGTATTTCCCGAACGCCCCGCTGAAGCGCCCACTTTCCGGAAATGAAACGCTGCTCTCGATCGACAAGGCGCGGCGCCTGCTCGGCTACGAGCCGAAGTATGGATGGCGCGCTGGAGCTTAGAGCGTGAGTTTGTTTATCGGCGCACGTTCACGTACTCTTGTCGAGGCCAAAGACCGCTGGATGTCGCCGTGAGGTGACCGAAGGTCTGGGCGAATCGCAAGATTCGCGCAGCATCCCGCGCAGGTGTGTGTAGAAGTTTCACTCGATTGCTCGAGTTACTCAGCTCCGTGCGCTTGCGCCGGAGCTTTTTTCATCTGAATTCAAGCTCCGGATGTCGCGGCCAACGATTATCTATTGAAGGAGTGCCATGGCGAACAAGGAAGCTTCGGTCGCAGAGCTTACGGAATCATTCCGTAGCTCCAACGCCGTACTGCTGACCGAGTACCGCGGTCTCACGGTCGCGCAGCTTAAGACGCTGCGTAAGTCCATCAGTGAGCACGCGACGTACGCCGTGGTGAAGAACACGCTGACCAAAATTGCGGCCAACCAGGCAGGCATCTCGTCATTCGACGCAGAGCTCGCCGGGCCATCCGCTCTCGCATTCGTTCACGGTGACACTGTTGCCGTCGCGAAGGCGCTGCGCGACTTTGCCAAGGCAAACCCTCTTCTCGTCGTGAAGGGCGGTTACTTCGACGGTAACCCTCTGAGCGCAGAAGAGGTCAACAAGCTCGCCGATCTCGAAAGCCGGGAGGTGCTGCTGGCCAAGCTGGCTGGCGCCTTCAAGCAGTCGCTGTTCGGTGCTGCGTATCTGTTCAACGCACCGCTGTCGAAGGCCGTTCGCACGGTCGACGCGCTGCGTGAGAAGCAGGAGTCCGCGAACTAGTTCGCGGTTAGAGATTCAAGAAAACTAAGGAGAAAATCATGGCGAAGCTGACCACTGACCAGCTGCTCGACGCTTTCAAGGAGCTCACGCTCATTGAGCTGAGCGAGTTCGTAAAGAAGTTTGAGGAGACCTTCGAGGTCACCGCTGCTGCTCCGGTTGCCGTTGCAGCCGCAGGCGGCGGCGCTGCCGCTCCGGTCGAAGAGGTTGAGGAGAAGGACTCGTTCGACGTCGTTCTCGAGGCCGCTGGCGACAAGAAGATCCAGGTCATCAAGGAGGTGCGCGCACTCACCAGCCTCGGCCTCGGCGAGGCGAAGGCACTCGTTGACGGCGCTCCCGGTGTTGTGCTCGAGGGTGCAAACAAGGAGAACGCGGAGAAGGCAAAGGCTCAGCTCGAAGAGGCTGGCGCCACCGTCACGCTCAAGTAATTTCGTCCCCGAGAGGGGAAACGACAGGGCGCTGTTCCCACGGGGACGGCGCCCTGTTTCGTGCGCGGAAGCGGCAAGCAATCGCTTCTAATTGAATTGTGCTCATCACTCTTGCGCTTGCGGAATCGTGTCCACCATAATGGGGACGTTCCGAAGCTGTACCCCCGGCAGCGGTTCAACCACTTCAAGCTCTACGCCCGCCCCCGCGCGCGAACTAGACTGCCTTACCCTCCGTCTAGCTCATCCGAGTGTGCTGCCGCGAACGTGTCGCTTGCAGAGCGTCCGGCACAGCAATCGAGGTGCCGTGTGGGCCATCCCGAACCACGTGGCCCGCACGGCAACTACTCTGGCCCGTCGGTCACCCTAAATGGGGACTGCCCGGGGTACACGGTCACCACATACTCTCGCTGGGTGCATAGTCGCATCGGGGGAGAGTCATCATGAAGTTCGTATCGCGACGAATCGCGCTGCCCATTGCTGCCGCGGCGATCGTTGGCGTTGCTCTCTCCGGATGCTCGTCGGCAACGCCCGGTGGCAACACGATCGGAAAAGCCGACGGCGTAGTCACAATCGAAGGCCCGCTGATTGGGACGGCGGCGACTCGACTAGAGCAGTCGTGGGCGGCCTGGGAGAAGGCCAACCACATCACGATCAAGTACACCGGCTCGACCTCCTTTCAGCAGGACATCGGTGGCGAGGCCCAGCAGGGCAATGCGCCCGATCTCGCGATCTTCGCGCAGCCCGGGCTCCTGAACGACCTCGCATCACGTGGATATGTGCGCACGCTTCCCGCAGAGGTGAAGTCCGAGGTGGATGCGACGTTCCCCGCCCAATGGGTCGGCTACACGACATCCGGGGGCAAGGACTACGCAGCGCCGCTGCTCGCCAGCCTTAACGGGTGGATCTACTACTCGCCGAGCGAGTTCGACAAATTGAACATCAAGGTGCCAACCACGTGGGCTGAGCTTCTGACGCTCTCCGAGTACATTCGCGCCGATACGAACAAGCCCGCGTGGTGCGAGGGGTTCAACGCCGGTGCAGCGAGCGGCACAACGGGAACGACCTGGATTGAGGATGTTGTTCTGCGTGAGGATGGCCCCGCCGTCTACGACGACTGGGTGAGCCACGAGATTCCGTTCAGCGATCCCCGCATCCAGAAGGCATTCACGGATGTCGGCGAGATCCTGCAGAACCGGGCATGGGTGAACGGTCAGTTCGGTGAGGCCACGTCGATCAACACGACGACCACCGCGCAGGTGGCCAAGGCCATGGAAGACGGAAGCTGCCTGCTCACCCACCAGTCGTCGTCATTTCTCGACGACCTCACGACGACTACCGGCGGAATTGACACCGTAAGTCCGCAGGGCACGATGTGGGCCTTCATCATGCCCCCCATGACTCCTGGGCCGACGCCGTTCACGGAAAGTGGTGACTTCGTCGCGGCCTTCTCGAACGACGCGGACACGATCAAGGTGCAGAAGTACCTCGCAAGCACGGCGTGGGCCAAGGGACGCATGGCTCTCGGTGGGGCGATCAGCCCGGCGAAGGGCGTCGACTCCTCGGACACGCCTGATGGGCTTCTTAAGGGATCGCTCGCACTGATGCAGAGCCCGGACGCGACCATCAAGTTCGATGCCGGAGACCTGATGCCATCCATCGTCGGCGAGGGAACGTTCCTCTCCGGAATGGTCAACTGGATCAAGGGCACATCGACCAAGAGCGTCACATCCACGATCGACGGTTCCTGGCCTGACAACTAGCCGCCGGGTCCCGCCCGGCGACGCGTCCTAGGCAGCGCCTAGGGTGATGTGGTGAGTATGCGAGGCGGCGGCGGCCGAGGACGACTGGGAAGTGGCGACGCGGCGTCGCAGCGCGAACGAAATGCGCAGGCGCCGAAGATCGACCACCTGCTGGGTCGAATCGCGGAACTGTTCCGTCCGCACCGCGCCGCACTCACGCTCACCGTCGTTCTCGTTCTCATCTCGGCGGCACTCAGCGTCGCGCCGCCGCTCCTCACTCGGCAACTCTTTGACGTTGGGCTCTTCCCGCCAAACGGCGAACCGAATGTGCCGGTGCTGGTGAACATCGTCGTCATCATGGTGCTCATTTGGGTGGCATCCGCCGGCCTCGGAGTGTGGCAAACCTATCTGACCGCAACTGTCGGCAACTCGGTGATGGGTCGCCTGCGGATTCGGCTCTTCAGCCATCTGCAAGCCATGGAGCTCGCCTTTTTCACGAAGACCAAGACCGGTGTCATCCAGTCCCGCCTGCAGAACGACGTCGGCGGCGTTGCCGGAGTGCTGAGCAACACCGTGTCCAGCGTGATCGGCAACACGGTGACCGTCATCGCGGCGCTCGTCTCGATGCTGATCCTGAGCTGGCAGATGACGGTCGTGTCGATCATCCTGTTGCCGGTGCTCGTCGTCGCGCAGCGTCGCGTTGGCCAGGTGCGCGCACGCATTGCGACAAAGACGCAGGAGTCGCTGAGCGACATGAGCGCCATCACCCAGGAGGCGCTCAGTGTGAGCGGCATCCTGCTGGCGAAGAGCTTCAACCAGCAGCCGGCCGAAGTCGCGCGCTATCAGGACGAGAACGAGAACCAGATTCGCCTGCAGGTGAGCCAGACGATGAGCGGGCAGTGGTTCTTCGCCATGGTCAACATCTTCCTGTCCATCATCCCGGCGGTGATTTACCTCGTTGCGGCGTGGCTGATCGGGCGCGGTGTACCCGTGACGGCGGGCACCATCGTGGCCTTCACGACCGTGCAGGCGAGAGTCATGTTCCCGCTCATGGGACTGTTGCGTGTCGCCCTCGACCTGCAGACCTCGCAGGCGCTGTTCGCTCGCATCTTCGAATACCTGGACCTGCATCCAGCGATCGTCGACAGCCCCGACGCGCATGACGTCGACGCGGCGCGAGTCGGGGAGGTCGCGTTCGACGATGTCGTCTTCCGTTACCCCGACGCCAACGGTGCGGGTGCAGCGACGCTCAAGTCGGTATCGTTCGCGATTTCGCCAGGGCAGTACGCGGCATTTGTTGGTCCGTCCGGGGCGGGGAAGACCACCGTTTCGTATCTGATACCCCGATTCCACGACGTCGAGGGCGGCCACGTGCTCTTCGGCGGAACGGATGTGCGCGAACTCAAGCAGGACAGCCTGGTGCGTAACATCGGCATCGTCAGCCAGGAGACGTACCTCTTTCACGCATCCATCGCAGACAACCTGCGTTACGCGAAGCCGGATGCGACGGACGAAGAGCTCGAGGCCGCGGCGCGAGCTGCCAACATCCACGACACGATCGTGTCGTTCCCGCTCGGGTACGACACAGTCGTGGGCGAACGGGGATACCGGTTGTCCGGCGGCGAGAAGCAGCGTGTCGCCATAGCCCGGGTGCTGCTCAAGGATCCGCCAGTGCTCATCCTCGACGAGGCGACAAGTGCGCTCGACACCATCTCGGAACGAATCGTGCAGTCGGCTCTCGATGAAGCGTCACGCGGTCGCACCACTGTCGCGATCGCGCATCGCCTGTCGACCGTCATCGGTGCAGACGTCATCTTCGTCATGAAGCATGGCGAGATCGTTGAGACCGGAACGCACACCTCCCTGCTGGCCGCTAACGGCGAGTATGCCCGCCTCTTCGCCGAGCAGGCCGGAACCCTCGCCGCCAAGTAACGCTGCACCTGACCCAAAGTCGGTACGTGGTGCGACACGCCGCACTCGCCGCCGGCCTCGCGGCGAGTCGCACCAGATACCGACTTTGGGGCCGGGCTTGTACGCTCGGAGGCATGACGGCAATGCCGATGAACACCCCAGTCATCAGGATCGTGGCTGCGGTCATCCTGAATCCGGAGGGACGGATGCTGCTGGTGCGCAAGCGCGACACCACGAGGTTCATGCAGCCGGGCGGCAAGTACGAACCAGGGGAGACGGGGCACCAGGCCATCATCCGGGAGTTGCAGGAGGAGCTCGGTTTCGATCTCTCCATGAATGACTTCGAGTACGTCGGCCGGTTCACCGCCACGGCGGCCAACGAGGCCGGGCACATGGTCGACAGCGACGTGTTTTTCACCGTAGTCGAAACGGAGGGCGTCATCGCAGCCGAGATCGAAGAACTGATCTGGCTCGACCCGCACGACATGGACACCGTCGACCTGGCGCCGCTAACCGGCGAGGTGTTGCGGCCGTACATCCACACGATGTCTGCTGCGCTGCTAGGCCGGATGGATGCCCCGTAACACTCCACGTGCCGCCGGTAGGATTGGCGCACCATGAAGTACGCGAACTCGGTGCTCGACCTCATTGGAAACACCCCGCTCGTCAAGCTCACGAGCGTCGCGGCGGGCTATGCACCGACCATCCTGGCAAAGATCGAATACCTGAACCCGGGCGGCTCATCGAAAGATCGCATCGCGGCACGCATCATCGACGCGGCTGAGGCCGAGGGCAAGCTGAAGCCGGGCGGCACCATCGTGGAGCCGACCAGCGGTAACACCGGGGTTGGCCTCGCACTGGTTGCGCAGCAGCGCGGGTACCGCTGTGTCTTCGTCGTCCCCGACAAGGTCGGCGTGGAGAAGCGCGACGTTCTGCGCGCATACGGCGCCGAGGTCGTCGTGACGCCGACGAGTGTCGCGCCCGACAGCCCCGAGTCGTACTACTCGGTGAGCGATCGCCTCGCGCGAGAGATCCCCGGCGCCTTCAAGCCCGACCAGTACTCCAACCCGAACGGACCGCTCAGCCACTACGAGACCACCGGCCCCGAGATTTGGCGCGACACCGACGGCGAGGTCACGCACTTCGTCGCGGGCGTCGGAACGGGCGGAACCATTTCCGGCGTTGGCAGGTACCTCAAAGAGGTATCGGGAGGCAAAGTACAGATCGTCGGTGCAGACCCGGAAGGTTCGGTCTACTCGGGCGGCTCCGGTCGGCCCTACCTGGTCGAGGGCGTCGGCGAAGACTTCTGGCCGAGGGCGTATGACCCTTCCGTTGTCGATCGCGTCATCGCATCATCCGATGCCGAGTCCTTCGAGCTGACCCTGCGGCTGGCGCGCGAGGAGGGCCTGCTGGTCGGCGGTTCCAGCGGTCTTGCCGTCTCGGCGGCGCTCAAGCTCGCGGAAGATCTTGGGCCGGATGACGTCATCGTCGTACTGCTACCCGATGGTGGTCGCGGATACCTCGGCAAGGTCTTCAACGAGCAGTGGATGCAGTCATACGGCTTCGCGCAGGTCTCAGACGAGAAGACGGTGAGCGATCTGATCAGCACCAAGTCCGGGGAGTTGCCGGATCTGGTTCATCTGCATCCCTCCGATACCGTGCGCGACGCCATTCAGATCATGGCCAAGCACGATGTCTCGCAGCTCCCCGTGCTCACGGCTGAGCCCCCAGTCGTCATCGGCGAAGTCGTTGGCGCGATCGAGGAGCGTCAACTCGTCGAACTTGTCTTCAGTGGTGCCGCCAACATGACGGACTCGATCGCGGAATTCGTCGGCAAACCTCTCGGTTTGATCGGTGTGCACGAATCCGTTACCCAGGCGCGCGAAGCGCTCGCGACCGCAGACGCGTTGCTGGTTGTCGATGACGGCAAACCGGTTGCGGTGCTGACGCGTTACGACCTGCTCAACTACCTCTCGAACTAGGAACACTGTGTCCAACGAAACACCGCGCCCTCTGGGCTTCTCCACCCGTGCGATCCGTGCCGGGCAGGACTTCGATCCGACGACGGGCGCAGTGGTTCCGCCGGTGTACCTGTCATCGACCTTTGTGCAGGATGGCATCGGCGGCTTCCGAGGCGGCTATGAGTACGCCAGGGGCGGCAACCCGACGCGCACCTCGCTCGAGACGCTGCTCGCGTCGCTCGAGGGTGGCTCGCACGCATACAGTTTCGCTTCGGGCCTCGCCGCGGAAGACGCCCTGCTGCGCGCAGTGCTAAGGCCGGGTGACCACATCGTGATGGGTAACGACGTCTACGGCGGCACTCACCGCCTGGTCGACCGTGTGTTCGTGCCGTGGGGCGTCTCCATCGTGACCGTCGACATGAGCGATCTCGACGCGGTTCGTGCTGCCGTCGCAGACAAACAGACCCACGTGCTGTGGATCGAGACACCGAGCAACCCGCTCATGAAGATCTCGGACATCGCTGCTCTTGTCGAGCTTGGTCACGCGTCTGGCACCATTGTGGTGGTCGACAACACCTTCGCGTCGCCCTACCTCCAGCAGCCCCTCGGCCTCGGTGCCGATGTGGTCGTGCACTCGACGACCAAGTATCTGGGCGGTCACTCGGATGTGCTCGGCGGGGCCGTGATCGTCAACGACGAGGAGTTGGCGGAGAAGGTCGGCTTCCTTCAGTTCGGCGTCGGAGCCGTGAGCGGGCCGCTGGACGCCTGGTTGACCGTGCGCGGCATCAAGACGCTTGCCGTGCGCATGGATCGGCACTCCTCGAATGCCCAGGCCATCGCGGAGGCGCTGGTCGGACATCCGAAGCTCGATGCCGTCTACTACCCGGGCCTTCCAACCCATGCCGGTCACGAGGTCGCGGCCCGCCAGATGAGCGGCTTCGGTGGCATGCTCTCGGTCGCGCTCAAGGGTGGCGCGTCGGCGGCGCGAAGGTTCGCTGAATCGACCGAGGTGTTCCAACTGGCGGAGTCGCTCGGCGGTGTTGAGTCGCTCATCGGCTATCCGTCGGAGATGACGCACGCTTCGGTGCGCGGCACCGCCCTCGAGGTTCCGGATAACATCGTGCGGCTTTCGGTCGGAATCGAGGATGTCGCGGACCTGCTCGCCGACGTGGAGCAGGCACTCGACCGCTGAAGTCGCTCTTAGTCACTCATAAGACTGACCCAGAAGGTTCATAGGAATGCGATAGCGTCGCCGCGTTGAGTGGTCGGCATGAACACACCGACAGAACCACTCGCCCTTGAGGTCGTCGTCCCCGTGTACAACGAGCGAACCTCGCTCGAACAGAGCATTCGCACGCTACACCGCTACCTGGCCGCCGAATTCGAGGTGCCATGGCGCATCACGATCGCCGACAACTCGTCGACAGACTCGACGTTTGAGATCGCCAGGGAACTCGGCCGGGAGCTCGATCGGGTGTTCGCGGTGCACCTCGACGAGAAGGGTCGCGGGCGTGCGCTCAAGCAGACCTGGCTCGCATCGAGGGCGCGGGTGGTCGCATACGTTGACGTCGATCTCTCGACCGACCTGCGCGGTCTGCCGCCGCTGGTCGCGCCACTGCTGTCTGCGCATTCGGATCTCGCGATCGGCACCAGGCTTGCGCCTTCGGCTCGAGTGACGAGAGGCGGCAAGCGCGAATTCGTGTCACGCTCATACAACTTTCTCCTCCGCAGAATGATGGGTGCGACTTTCTCGGACGCTCAGTGCGGATTCAAGGCGATGCGAACGGATGTCGCAGCCGAACTGCTTCCCCTGGTCGAGGACAACGGTTGGTTCTTCGACACGGAGTTGCTGATTCTTGCCGAGCGCAGCGGGTTGCGCATCCACGAGGTACCGGTGGACTGGGTGGATGACCCGGACAGCCGTGTCGACATCGTGTCGACCGCGCGCGAAGACCTGAAGGGCATGCTGCGGGTCACTCGCGGACTGGTGAGCGGCCGCATCCCCGTTGATCGCCTGTATGCCGAATTCGGCAGACCGCCTTTCGATCCGCCGACACCACCAACCTTCTTCGGTCAGGTCGTCCGCTTTCTCGCGGTCGGGCTGCTGTCAACGGCGGCGTACGCCCTGCTATACCTGCTCTTCTCGGGCATCATGTCGGGGTTCGCGGCCAACTTTCTCGCGCTGCTGATCACCGCGGTCGGGAACACGGCGGCGAACCGCAGATTCACTTTCGGGGTTCGCGGGAGATCGCGAGCAATGACCCACCAGTTCCAGGGACTGATTGTCTTCCTTATGGCGTGGATCATTACGAGCGGTTCACTGCTTGAACTGCACGCCATCAATCCGGATGCCAGCAGGACCGCGGACCTCGTCGTGCTGATGTTCGCGAACCTGCTCGCTACCGCGCTTCGCTTCGTGCTGTTACGCGTGTGGGTATTCCGCACGCACCGCACCCCGGCCCAGACGGGAAACGGCGTCCACGACGAAGCACTATTTGCGGCGCAGAAGGCGGTCCAATCATGACGGCGACAACCGCAAACGTGAAACTGCCCAGCGGTCGACGGAGTTTCTCGGAATGGCTCAAGGCGCTGGTGCTCGGTTCCGCGACATCCGCTCGGTGGGAGCGTCCGGCATTGCTGGGGCTGCTGGGGCTGACGGCGTTCCTCTACCTGTGGGACTTGTCGGCCAGTGGATGGGCGAACTCGTTCTACTCGGCTGCTGTGCAGGCCGGCTCCAACAACTGGGAGGCGTTCTTCTACGGCTCGTCCGACGCATCCAACTCGATCACGGTCGACAAGCCGCCGGCGAGCCTCTGGATCATGGCCCTGTCGGTGCGCGTCTTCGGGCTGTCGTCGTTCAACATCCTCTGGCCGGAGGCACTCATGGGTGTCGCGACGGTCGCTGTCGTCTACGCGACGGTGCGACGGTCGTTCTCGGCACGGACCGCGCTGCTCGCCGGTGGAGTGCTGGCTGTGACTCCGGTAGCCGCCCTGATGTTCCGGTTCAACAACCCGGACGCACTGCTGGTGTTGTTGCTGAGCCTTTCGGTGTACTTCACGGTTCGCGGCATCCAGTCCGGCAAGCTGCGCTGGGTTCTGTTGGCTGGCGCCATGGTCGGGCTCGGATTCCTGACCAAGCAGTTGCAGGCGTTTGTCATCCTGCCGGCGCTCGCCGGCGTGTACATGATCGCAGCGCCGGGAAACTGGTGGCGCCGTTTGTGGCACCTGTTTGCAGCGTTGGGAGCAGTCATCGTCTCTGCCGGGTGGTGGGTTGCGATCGTCACCCTCGTGCCCGCGAACCTGCGCCCATACATCGGCGGCTCGCAGACCAACAGCTTCCTGGAACTGACCTTTGGCTACAACGGCTTCGGTCGTCTGACCGGGAGCGAGACGGGGAGTGTCACGGGGGGCGCAGGCGGCACGGCCGCGGGCGGAATGTGGGGAGCCACCGGCATCCTGCGCCTCTTCGAAGATGAGATCGGCGGCCAAATCGCGTGGCTGTTGCCCGCGGCGCTTCTGCTCGCTGTCGTTTCGCTCATCGTCATGCGGGGCAAGCGCACGGACCTCCGCCGCGCGACGCTGCTGCTCTTCACGGCCTGGCTTGTGATCACCGGTCTTACCTTCAGCTTCGCGCAGGGAATCTTCCACGCCTACTACACGGTTGCCATGGCCCCCGCGCTCGCCGGAACCGTGGCGATGGGGGCCGCGGTGCTGTGGTCGTTCCGTGGTGAGCCGTGGGCACGCATCATCGCGGCGGCCACCGTGCTGGGGACGGCGATGTGGGCCTTCGTGTTGCTCGGTGAGGCGAGCGACTGGCTGCCGTGGCTCAAGTGGGTCGTCCTCGTGCTCGGCGTCGGGGCTGCCGTCATGCTGCTGTTTCCGCAGCGAGCGAAGCGGATGGCGGTGGCCACCCTCGCGGCCACGCTGAGCGCCGCCCTGCTTGCGCCGACCGCGTACACGATCGAGACGATCACGACGCCGCACTCAGGTTCAATCGTGACCGCCGGGCCGACGGTGGCGAGCGCGACGGGCGGGCGGGGCGGCGGGTTCGCGGGTCGCGGCACCTTCGGCGGCCAGGCTCCGGGTGGAACAGCGCCGCGCGCCCAGGCCGGAACCGCCCCGACCGGTGGCCGAGGTGGCTTCGGCGGTGGGGGCGCCGGAGCACTGCTGAACAGCGGGAGTGTCGGCGCGGCGCTCGCGACCCTGCTCAAGACCGACGCGTCCAAGTACACCTGGGTGGCTGCCGCGATCGGTTCGGACAGCGCGGCCGGCTACCAACTGGCGACCGAGGAGGCCGTCATGCCGATCGGCGGGTTCAACGGGAGCGATCCGTCCCCGACGCTTGCTCAGTTCAAGGCGGACGTCGCGGCAGGCAAGATCCACTACTTCATCGGCGGAAGCGTCGGAGCGTCGAACGGCGGGTCGAACGTGTCATCCCAGATCTCATCGTGGGTGGCAGCGAACTTCACCGCGAAGACGGTGGATGGCGCGACACTCTACGACCTGACGACGGCGAATTAGGACGTCGCGTACTGCTCGCGGATGACGGCTCTGTGGTCGGGCAGCGGACTGTTGGTCACGCTGACCGGCCACTCCGGCCGTTCACCGGTGAGCGCCCAGGCGGCTTGCACTGCCGCGCCGAACGCGACGTACTCAGCCGGCTCGGGCACCTGAACGGGCACGTCGAAGACTTGTGCTGCGATGGCGGCAACGGCAGGATTCTGCGCAGCGCCACCGATCAGCAGCAGGCGGGTCGCGATGACCCCCTGGCCACGCACGGCGTCGAGACCATCGGCGAGACCGCACAGCATGCCCTCGATCGCGGCCCGCGCGAGATTGTGCCGGCTCGTTGAAGCCAGGGTGAGTCCGGACAGTGTCGCGGTGGCGTCCGGGAGGTTGGGCGTGCGTTCGCCCTCGAAGTACGGGTGAAGCACAGCGCCGCCGGAGCCCGGCTCGGCCTGGAGTGCGAGGCTGCCAAGCTCGGCGTGATCGACACCGAGCAGTCGTGCGATGGCATCCAACACGCGTGCGGCATTCAGGGTCGCTATGAGCGGGAGGTAGCCGCCAGCGGCATCCGCGAATCCGGCGACCGTGCCACTCGCATCGTGGGCCGGGCCGTCGGTCACCGCGAAGACGGTGCCGCTCGTGCCGATCGACACGACGACGTCGCCCGTGCTGGCGCCGAGGCCGAGCGCGGCACCGGCGTTGTCGCCAGCCCCAACCCCGACAACCGTGCTTGTCGAAAATTCAGGAGATCCGTCGAGGTGGCCGACGACGTCGCCCGGATTCAAAACCTTCGGGAGGATCGGCAGTGACGAAACTCCTGAATTTTCGACACCGCGGCGGAGGGCCCGTGCGAGCAGGTCGTAGTCGTACCTGTTGGTGACAGAGTTGAAGTAGCTCGTGCCGCTCGCATCGGAGCGGTCAGTCGTGAGCTCGGTGAGCACGGGGTTCTCGGGTCCGAAACCGCGCAGTCGCCAGGTGAGCCAGTCGTGGGGGAGCGCGACGGCCGCGACGCGGTTGGCGTTCTCGGGCTCGGCATCCGCGAGCCAACGAAGCTTGGTGATGGTGAAGGAGGCGACGGGAACGGTGCCGGTGCGCCGAGCGAACTCGGTTGCCCCAACCTCGTCGATCAGGTCGAGCGCGGCCTGGGCCGAGCGGGTGTCGTTCCAGAGCAAGGCCGGACGGATGACGTTGCCGCCCGCATCGAGCACCACCATGCCGTGCTGTTGCCCGCCGATGGAGATGGCCGCGACATCCTGAATGCCGCCGGCGTCCCGAATCGCCTCGAGGAGGGCGTCCCACCAGGCGTTCGGATCGACCTCCGTACCCTCGGGGTGAGATGCGCGACCAGTGCGCACGACGGCGCCAGTCTCGAGGTCGCGGATGACGACCTTGCAGCTCTGGGTGGACGAGTCGACTCCAGCGACGAGCGTCATAGTGAATTCCTTCGATCAGGCACGCGAGTTGCCCACTTCTGCTGAGATCGAACATGATAACTCAGCAGAAGCGGGCAACTCACGACAAGCGGTGACTAGGCGCGGAAGCCGAGCAGGTGCTCGGTGGCCAGCTGCTGCAGGCGGACGAAGCCGAACCCGTTGCCGTTGTAGTACGGCGTCGGGTCGAAGTCTTCGAACGAGGCGCGGTCCGCGAGCAGGTCGTCGTACGTCTCGCCTTCCGCGAGCGTCGGAACCGACAGCTCCGGCACACGGGATGCGGCGAGCGCCTCCTGCACCTCGGGGTCGGCGCGGAAGGCCGCTGCGCGTTCCTTCAGCATCAGGTAGTTCGCGATGTTCGCCTTGGCGGAGTCCCAGACGCCGGTCTCGTCCTCGGTGCGTGACGGCTTGTAGTCGAAGTGACGTGGGCCCGTGTAAGCCTGGCCACCGTTCGGCCCACCGTTCTCGAGCAGGTCGACGAGCGCGAATGCGTTGTACAGGTCACCGTGCCCGAACACGAGGTCCTGGTCGTACTTGATGCCCCGCTGGCCGTTGAGGTCGATGTGGTACAGCTTCTCCTGGTACAGCGCCTGGGCGATGCCGGAGGCGAAGTTCAGCCCGGCCATCTGCTCGTGCCCGACCTCCGGGTTGACGCCGAACAGCTCTGGGCGCTCGAGGGTGGAGATGAACGCGATCGCGTGGCCAACCGTGGGGAGCAGGATGTCGCCGCGTGGCTCGTTCGGCTTCGGCTCGATCGCGAAGCGGATGTCGTAGCCCTTGTCGGTGACGTACTGCGCGAACAGGTTGACGCCTTCGCGGTAACGCTCGAGAGCGTTACGGATGTCTTTCGCAGAGTCGTACTCCGCGCCCTCGCGGCCGCCCCACATGACGAACGTCTTGGCGCCGAGCTCTGCGCCGAGGTCCAGCTGTCGAAGCGCCTTGCGCAGCGCAAAACGACGTACGGCGCGATCGTTGGACGTGAAGCCGCCGTCCTTGAAGACGGGAGCGCTGAACAGGTTGGTGGTCACCATCGGGATGATCAGGCCGGTCGCGTCGAGTGCGCCCTTGAGGCGGTCGATCTGCTTCTGGCGCTCCGCGTCAGTCGATCCGAACGGGAAGAGGTCGTCGTCGTGGAAGGTGAGTCCGTATGCACCGATCTCGGCGAGTTTCTCGACCGCGTGCACGACGTCGAGCGGGGCGCGGGTTGGGCCGCCGAACGGGTCGGCGCCGTTGTATCCGATCGTCCAGAGTCCGAATGAGAACTTGTCTTCGCGGGTGGGTGTGGCAGCCATGATGCTCCTGTTCGCCAGTGAACGCGGCAGTACCGCGAAATTGTTGTTTTCCCCAACTTATCGCATTTCGCGAAGGATTGCGACCAGCGCTACCTCGGCGCCCGGCTCGGATGAGGCCTAGCGAGCGAGCCGCTCGCCGAGCCAGGCGGCTTGCGCATGCCACTGGTAGAAAGTCCCACCCTCGTGGTTGTTGAAGGGGTAAACCTTGAGCTCGCGGTCCTCGCCCGCGTACCAGTTGTACGCGGCGAACACGCCAGACGGCGGCACGATCTCGTCCATGAGTGCGACCGAGAACAGCGCGGGAGCAGTGGCGCGTTTCGCGAAATTCACTCCGTCAAAGTAGGCGAGCGTGTCAAAGACCTGGCGCTCCTGGTCGCGGTGCACACCCAAGTACCGGGCGATCTCGATGAAGGGGGTGGTCGTTGCGACCTCGATCGAGCGCCGGAAGTTAGAGAGGAACGGGACATCCGGCATGACCGCGACGAGCCCCTCCGAGAGTCCAGCGACCGCGAGCGAGATGCCGCCGCCCTGGCTGCCGCCCGTGACCGCAATCCGGTTCGGGTCGACGAAGGGCAGTGTCTTTGCGGCGTCGACCAGCCTGACGGCATCGGTGAAGACGCGGCGGTAGAAATATTCGGCTGGGTCGGTTATTCCGCGGGTCATGAAGCCGGTGGCTGCCGGCCCGGAGCCGTGCGGATCCGGGGTGTCTCCGCCAGTGCCCCACTCGCTTCCCTGGCCGCGGGTATCCATGAGAATGTGCACGAAGCCTGCCGCCGCCCAATGCGGGCGTTCGCCAGCCAGGCCTCGTCCGCCGTTGTAGCCGAGGTATTCGAGCACGGTCGGGCGAGGCTCATCGCCGCGCGGCTTGGTGATCCAGGCTCGGATCGGCTCGCCGCCGAACCCGGGAAACGTGAAGTCCAGCACCTCGAGCTCTGTGAACGGCGTGTCCGCCCGGACAAGCTTGAGCGCGCCACCAGCCGCGCGCGATTCCGCAATCGTCTTCGCCCAGAATGCGTCGAAGTCTGCTGGCTCAGCGATGTCCGGTCGGTACGTTCGCAGGTCATCGATGGGCAGGTCTGTATTAGGCACGAACGCGATATTAGCCTCACCCGGCTGTGCGTTATTTACGGTGCGAGACGTGCCAAAATCTCCGCTGCGCGAACCATGGACCAAGATGGAGTTCGTGACTAACGGATCCGCAGACTACCGCGACAGCGGGCTCGAATTCCCCGTCGGCTTCTTTTTCGGATCGGCAACAGCGGCGTACCAGGTCGAGGGTGCTGCGCAAGAGGACGGTCGTGGCCCGTCGATTTGGGACACCTTCAGCCACACGCCGGGTCGCGTGGTGAACGGCGACACCGGGGATGTCGCGGACGATCACTACCACCGGGTTGCCGCGGATCTCGACCTCATGAAGAGCCTCGGGCTCGAGGCGTACCGGTTCTCGATCGCGTGGCCGCGCATCCAGCCGACTGGTTCGGGCAAGGTCAACGAGAAGGGTCTCGCGTTTTACTCCCGGCTCGTCGACGGGCTTCTCGACCGGGGCATCCGTCCGATTGCGACGCTCTACCACTGGGATCTTCCGCAGGCGCTTGAGGATGCGGGTGGTTGGCCGGAACGCGACACCGCACTGCGGTTCGCCGAATACGCGTCGATCGTTGGCAGCGCGCTCGGCGATCGAGTAGCGGTCTGGACGTCGCTGAATGAGCCATGGTGCTCCGCGTACCTCGGCTATGGTTCGGGCGCCCACGCGCCAGGACGCACCAATGATGAGGCCGCGTTGAGGTCGGTGCACCACCTCAATCTCGGCCACGGGCTCGCGCTGCAGGAGCTGCGCCACGTCGTGACTAAACCGGACGCCGAATACTCGATCACACTCAACTTCCACGCTTTGCGCGGTGACGACGAGTCCTCGCCCGAAGCGATTCGCCGCATCGACGCACTGGCAAACCGTGCCTTCACGGGCCCGTTGCTGCACGGCGAGTACCCAGCGGACCTGCTCGAAGACACTCGGGATGTCACGGACTGGTCGTTCGTGAAGGCGGGCGATCTCGAACACATCCACCAGCCGATCGACTTTCTCGGGGTCAACTACTACTCGACTGCGACGGTCAAAATGTGGGACGGCACCTCTGACCGCGCTAACAACGACGGCCACCGCGACGTCGGCGGATCGCCATGGCCCGGTAGTCGCAATGTCGAATTCCTGCCGCAACCGGGGCCATACACGGCGATGGGCTGGAACATCGCACCCGACGCACTTGAGCAACTGCTCGTCGACCTGCACGAGGAGTTCCCGGAACTGCCGCTCGTGATCACCGAAAATGGCGCGGCGTTCGATGACGTCGAGGTCGACGGTCGCGTGCACGACCGCGACCGCACCGACTATTTACAGCGCCACTTCACGGCGGCCCACAGAGCGATTTCGCACGGAGTGGACCTGCGCGGATACCTCGTCTGGTCGTTCATGGACAACTTCGAGTGGAGCTACGGCTATTCGAAGAGGTTCGGAATCGTGCGCGTTGACTACGAGACCCAGGAACGAATCGTGAAGGACAGTGCCCGCTGGTTCTCCGACCTCATCGCCACCAGACGGATCCCAGCACCGCAATGAGCACATCGGTGGATGGTCGCGGAAATAGCGAGGTGCGCAAGCATAACCTCGCGCTTGTACTGCGCCTCGTTCACCATTCGCGCGGTGTTGCGCGGTCGTCGCTCACGAAGACCACCGGGCTCAATCGCTCGACGATCGCCGCGCTCGTCGGCGAATTGGTTGAGCGCCAACTCATCGTCGAGACCGACCCGGATGCGAGCAACCAGGTCGGTCGACCGAGTCCGGTTGCCAGCACCAGCCCGCGGGCCATCGCCCTCGCGGTGAACCCCGAAATCGACGCGGTGACAGTCGGTGCGGTGGGTCTAGGCGGTAGCGTTTTGCGACGTACGCGCGTGCACACCGACGGAATTTCGACCTCGGGCGACACCGTCCGGTTGGCGACATCCGCACTGGACGAATTGCGGGCCGAGTTTGAGCCTGACCACGCGATTGTCGGAATCGGAGTAGCAGTTCCGGGCCTGGTGCGCGCTCGCGATGGCGTCGTGCGGCTCGCCCCGCACCTGGGCTGGGTCGACGAACCGTTCGCGGCACAGCTCGGCCTCGCTACCGGACTTCCTGTTGCCGCGGCGAACGACGCCAACCTCGGCACGCTCGCGGAGAGCATCTTCGGTGCAGGCCGCGGCATCGACGATCTGATCTACCTCAACGGCGGTGCGAGTGGCATCGGCGGCGGCATCATGTCCGGTGGCCGGATGATCACTGGCGTGGATGGCTACGCGGGGGAGTTCGGCCACACCTTCGTTCACTCCGGCGGCGACTTGTGCCACTGCGGCGCGCGCGGATGCCTGGAGACCGAGGTTCGGCGCGATCGACTTCTCGCACTGACCGGCTTGACCGACGTGGACAGCGACGAGCTCGAGGCCGCGCTCGTCGCATCGCCCTCGCCCGAGCTTCGCGCCGAGGTGCTGCGCCAACTCGACTTTCTGGCCATCGCTTTGCGCAATGGCATCAACGTGCTTAACCCGCGCACCATCGTTCTCGGCGGGTTTCTCGCCTCGCTCTACGCCGTCGCGCCGGCGCACCTCGACGACCTGGTCGCGAGCCAGCCGTTGACTGCGTCGAGTGAGAGCGTCACGATCGTTCGCTCGGAGCTCGGAGCAAACCGCCTGATGATCGGTGCGGCTGAGCTTGCGTTCGCCGCGGTGCTCGAGGATCCGACGACATTTTCCGGATAGAACACCTCGCCGTTGGCGGCGAAGGCGATAGCTTGGAGCCATGAGAATCCTGCTGGTTGGCGCCGGCGGAGTTGGCGACGCCATTGCGAAGATCGCTGCCCGCCGGGACTTTTTCGAGCTGATGGTCGTGAGCGATTACGACCTCGCGAGGGCCGAGAGAACGGTTGAGGCGGTGGAGGGCCAGACGCCCAGCGCACCCGGCATTCCGGGGCTCGAGAACGGACGGTTCGTAGCCGCGAGGATCGACGCATCCGATCCGGACAACGTCGCAGCCGTAGCGCGCGAGCACGGTGCGACTCACGTGATGAACGCCGTCGAGCCCAAGTTCGTGCCCACCATTTTCGCGGGCGCGCTCGCGGCGGGCGCCGATTACCTCGACATGGCGATGAGCCTTTCGGAGCCGCATCCGACAAATCCGTATTTGGAGACGGGTGTGAAGCTCGGCGATGACCAGTTCGCGCAGGCGGACGACTGGGAGCGCGCCGGTCGGCTTGCCCTAGTCGGCATGGGAGTGGAGCCCGGCCTCAGCGACGTCTTCGCGCGGTACGCGGCGGATCACCTGTTCACCGAGATCGATGAACTCGGCACCCGGGATGGCGCGAATCTCGTGGTACGAGACGATGCGGGCAACGAGATCTTCGCGCCATCCTTCAGCATCTGGACGACGATCGAAGAATGTTTAAACCCGCCGGTGATCTGGGAAAAGGATCGAGGCTGGTACACGACGGCGCCGTTCAGCGAGCCGGAGGTTTTCGAGTTTCCCGACGGCATCGGACCGGTCGAGTGCGTCAACGTCGAGCACGAAGAAGTGCTGCTCATGCCCCGCTGGGTCGACGCCAATCGCGTCACCTTCAAGTATGGGCTCGGCGACGAATTCATCGGCATCCTGAAGACGCTCAACCAACTGGGGCTCGACAAGACGACGCCCGTCCGCGTCCGTTCTGCCGATGGCCCCGTGATGGTCGCGCCTCGGGATGTCGTGGCCGCGGGTCTCCCAGACCCTGCAACCCTCGGATCGAGGATGACCGGCAAGACCTGCGCGGGACTGTGGGTCACGGGCACCGGTGTCGATGGCAAACCACGCGAGGTGTATCTGTATCACGTGGCAGACAACGAGTGGACGATGGCCGAATATGACAGCCAGTGCGTGGTCTGGCAGACGGCGCTGAACCCGGTGATCGCTTTGGAGCTGCTCTCGAAGGGCGTCTGGTCGGGCGTCGGGGTGCGTGGTCCTGAGGCATTCGATGCCAAGCCGTTCCTCGACCTGATGGCGCTTCCGATCGCCGAAGGCGGGTACGGCCAGGCATGGGGGCTCGAGGACCGACTGTCATGAGCGACCCACAGGTGGTTCGAATCGGGATCCTTGGGGCCGCAGGGATCGCCCCGCGAGCCCTCATCAATCCGGCGCGCTCGGTGGACGAGGTCGCGATCGTTGCTGTAGCTGCGCGCGATCGGGGCAGGGCCACCGAGTTCGCTGCCGAGCACGGCATCCCAAAGGTGCACGACAGCTACGAGTCGCTGCTGGCCGATCCGGAAGTGGACGTCGTCTACAACCCGACGCCCAACGGGTTGCACGGATTCTGGACGCTCGCTGCCGTCGCGGCTGGCAAGCACGTGCTCTGCGAGAAACCGTTCACCGCCAACGCCTCAGAGGCGCGCAAAGTTGCCGACGTGGTTGCGACGACCGATCGCATCGTGATGGAGGCGTTCCATTACCGCTACCACCCCATCACTCTGCGAACGATCGAGATCCTGCGTTCGGGAGAACTGGGCAAGCTGGTCTCGGTGGAATCCGGGTTCGGCGGAATGGGACCCGCGCGGGACGACATCCGCTGGAACCTGGCGCTTGCCGGCGGAACACTCATGGACGTCGGCTGTTACCCGGTTCACCTGCTGCGCAGCGTGCTGGCCGAGGAACCGAAAGTGGTTTCGGCGACAGCAGAACAGGCGGAGCCCGGCGTCGACGGCGACATGACGATTGACCTCGAGTTCTCGGGGGGCGTCGTTGGCAAGGTCCGCTCGTCTATGGTGTCGCCCGAACCGTACATCTACGCCCGGTTCACCGGCGAGGATGGCGAACTCGAGGTACACAATCCGTTTCTTCCGCAGGACGGCAACTCGCTCACGATTCGCACCGGCAAGGCGACTCGCGCCGAAACGACGACAACGGAGCCGACGTTCGTGTTTCAGCTGCACGCTCTGGCGAACGCGGTACTTCGGGGTGCTCCCGTGCTCACCTCAGTGGACGATGCGATCAAGAACATGGATGTCATCGACGCGGCTTACCTCGCGGCGGGCCTGGAGCCGCGGGAGCCAAGCAGGGCGTAGCCCTCGCAGTGGCGACTGTCGTCAGCGGCCGACCGCGGTTTTTAGGATTTCGGCGATTCGCTTCTTGTCGCCGTCATCCAGCTTGGTGACGGCGAACCCGACCGGCCAGAGGTTACCGTCGTCCAGTTGTGCTGCTTGCTGGAATTCGAGACTCGCGTAGCGGATCTTGAACTTCGAACCCGGTTTGAACGCGACCACCGTCTTGCCGTCGGCGTCCGCGTAAGCGGGCATCCCGTACCAGGTCTTCGCGGCAAGGGACGTGTTCTCCTTGACCAACCGGTGGAAACCCTCGGCGAGTTCCTTGTCGGTCCCGGTCAGCGCGGCGATAGCTGCATCGCACGCGGCCGCGGCGTCCGCACCCTCCTGCGCAGCTTTCTTCTCGGCGATTGCTGCCTTCATGGCAGCCTTTTCCTCTTTGCTGAATGTGGTGGTCATGGGCGTCCTCCCTGTGCCTGAGCTTTGAGCCAATTTTAGGTTGGGCGCCCATCGCTGGCTTCTCGAATCCTGCTCTTGACGCATGCCGATATCGGCATATGATGGGTCGCATGGCGCGAGCAGCGACAACATCAGACGTCTTCAACGCGATTGCCGAGCCGCGACGTCGGGAGATCCTGGTGCTGTTGCGGACCGGCGAACGGCCGGTGACCCAACTGGCTCTAGAGCTTGGGATGCCCCAGCCCGGGGCATCCAAACATCTGCGAGTTCTTCGAGAGGTCGGGCTGGTGCGCGACCGCAAGGAAGGCAAGCAGCGGTTGTATGGGCTTGATCCCCGAGGGCTGCGAACAGTCCACGAGTGGACGGGTGGGTTCGAGCAATTCTGGAACGAGAGCTTCGGTCGACTCGACGCGTTTGTGCAGGAATTGAAGCAGGCAAGGCAAGAGGGGTAGGCGGCCCGTGAGCGAGACGGAACAGCAAGAGCAAGGTCAGTCATCAACGGCAGACCGCGAGATCGTGGTGTCGCGCCTTATCGATGCCCCGCGTGAGCTGGTGTTCGAGGCGTTCACCGAGGTGCGGCACCTGTCGCGTTGGTGGGGGCCAGAGGGTTTCAGCACGACGACGCGGGCATTTGAGTTCCGCGTGGGCGGGGTGTGGGACTTCGTGATGCATGGGCCGGATGGCACCGACTACCAGGAGTGGATCACCTGGACCGAGATCGTGCAGCCTGAGCGGATCGCGCTGCTGCACGGCGAGTTCCTCGGCGACCCGGACATCTTCGAGTCGGTCATCACGTTCACGACCGACGGCGCCGCGACCAGTATCGAGATGCGCACGGTGTTCCCGACCAAGGAGCTCCGTGACACGGCGATCGAGAAGTCCCACGCGATCGAGGGGGGTCGGCAGACCCTGGCCAACCTGGCCGCATATGTGGGCGAGATCTTTCACAAAGGAGATAGGGACTAATGGCAGGCAAGGTGTTCTTCAGTGTGTCGATGTCACTGGACGGGTTCATCGCGCCCGAATCAGCCGAGGAGCTGATGGGGCAGCAGTGGATGGAACTGCAACAGTGGGTATTCCCGACGCGGTTCTTCAGGGAGAATTTGGGTCTCGGCGAGGGTGGCGACGACGGGCCAGACAACGACGTAGCGCGCGCCACGTTCGAGCGCACCGGCGTGAGCGTGATGGGCAAGCGGATGTTCGATGCCGGCGAACAGATGTGGCCAGAGGATGCGCCGTTCCACACGCCGGTGTTCGTGGTGACACACGAGAAGCGTGACCCATGGGAGCGGGCAGGTGGAACCACCTTCCATTTCGTGGGCGACGGGATCGAGAGCGCGCTTGACCTGGCTCGCGAGGCCGCGGGCGATCGAGACATCCGCATCGCTGGTGGCGGCGCGACGATCCTCCAGTTTCTGAACGCCGGCCTCATCGACGAGTTCTCGATCGCGCTCTCACCTGTGCTGTTCGGCTCGGGAGTGCGCCTGTTCGAGGGTGTGGACGCAAGCCGCATTGCGCTCAAGCAGGTCAGCGCGACGCCGACGCAGCGGGTGACTCACCTGACCTACGCCGTCCGGAAGCGGTAATAGTCTCGGCTAATCATCGCTGCGAATGAGCCCTCTGGTCGTCGCAGTGGCAATGTCATCCGAAGGCTGGGGCGTAACCGTGGCGCGGGCGGCTCATCAGTCGCCGGAGTCCTGACTTGATCTTCTTGCCGCGACCGTTGAACCAATCGTCGTCATCATGGTGCATCCGTACTTCGAAAAAAATGCCGAAAATGCCAAATACGAGGTACCAGAGTGCGTTCGAAGTTTGGTTGCTGGCGAGGGAGATGACGCCTTCGGCGATGAAGGCCAGGTTGATGGCCCAATTCGTGAGGCGCCGAAGTGACAACGAGACGTATCTCTGACGGCTGCCGACAACCGCGGTGCGCGCGCGAACCTGCAAAAACAGCTCAATCACAATGAGGCTGAGAATCAGGTAAATCATGGTGTTATCAACGCTACGTTCGTCGCCGATGTTCCCGCTGAACGCCGGCAGTTAAAATCATGAGGGCGACAAAGCGACTGCCCGATGCGACATCCACCATCTGCTCGCATCTCGCCGTTCTGAAACGCGAGCGCATCGACTGGCGCTTGATCCGATACCGGCGGCTGCCTACGCTCGTCCTGTGCGGGCTTCGCATGGCCCGATCACCGATGGATCAGAAGGTACGTCATGGATGTCGAAGAAGTCCTAGAGAAAGTGGCAGAACTGAGCCGTGAGGAGCTTCACATAGTGCGTAAACGGGCGGAAGAAAAGACGCCTGCGCGCGATCACGGGCAAGACTTCCACCAGATGCAGGACCTTGCCCGTCGCCTCGACGAATACGCGACCGACCTGCGCAAGCTCCACGACGACACCTTCCAGAATGGCTGGCGCGACAAGAAGTGAGCACTTCGTCGCCGAGCACGACGACCCGTCAGTGCAACGGGCCTCAGTTGCGGGTGGTGTTGTCGTGGACTGTCACGAGGTAACCGTCTAAATCCTGGAATACGAACGTTGTACCGAACGGGCCGTCAAACGGTGGTTGAACGACTACGGCACCATCCGCGACGAGTGTGGCGTGCAGGGCCTCTGCGTCAGGATCATGCAACCAGAGTGCGACGCCGAGACCCACCTGGCCGGAGTCGAGATCGACACCGGGTGCGGGATCACGAACGGCGAAAGTCGGCTGGGTGTCGAAGACGACGGCATGGGGTGGCGAGAACGGGGCGCGAGTGAGTCCGACAACCTCCTCGTAGAAGGTGGCAGCTTTCTCGAGATCGCGCACTTGCAGTGCGATGAAGTCTGGGCCGGTGACGCTCATGATGTTTCTCCAATGTCAGTTTCCTTACAAGCATCCTATGTGAGGATACTGACATGGTCGACGATTCACCGCAGGTCGGGTATCTGCTGAAGCACGCGCAATCACTTCTGCATGCGCGGATGGAAGAGGCGCTCAAGCCTCTCCAACTCACGGTGTCCCACTACTCCTGTCTGTATCGCCTTCGCGTCGAACCCGGCATCTCGGCCTCCGCGCTGGCTCGACGCACGTTTGTGACGCGCCAATCGATGAACGCGATGCTGCAGCAACTGATCGACCGCGACCTAGTAGCTCGGCCAGCGCGAGCGGACAGTGGGCGCGCTTTGCCAACAGTGCTGACCCCGGCGGGGATGAGGGCCCTCGACGCAGCGCAGGTGCTTGTCGAGGGGGTGGAGCACCGGATGCTGTCGGGGCTCACGATTGCGGAGACCGCCGGGCTTGCCAGGGGACTTGTTGCGTGCGTGAGTGCGCTCGACGAGTGACACATGTCGCGACTCATTCGGCGTCGGGGAGTCGGGTCACGCGACTGGCTGCGGGGGCGAGAACAGTGTGCCGCGAATCACGCTGCCGTGAAATGTGCGACTCGCAACTGTGATCCATGCTGCTACGAGCCCGATGTAGAGCAGGACCGCCAGAGCGGCGAGCACGGTAGAACCCGTGCGGAGTGCGAGCCCCGTAACCCCGGTCACGCACGTCCCGACCGGGAACGTGAACGACCACCAGGTGAGAGAGAACGGGAGCTTCTCGCGAGCGGTGCGTATGGTGATCGCGATCGCGAGCGCGCCCCACAGGATCGCGAATCCGAGAACCGGGACCCCGTAGATGATTCCGAAGTAGCCGAGCGCACGGGCGAGAGAAACGCTAACTGCGAGGTGCGCGACACCGCCGAGGAGGTTGACCGCTGTGATCGATTGCCCAAGGGGTCCGAGCACGATCCACAGGGTGGGCACCATGCCAGACGGCCCGGCCTTGTGTTGGGCGAGCCGTGACCAGATGAGCGTGATCACGATGAGAGATGCGAGCAGGCTCAGCCCGAACATGGCGTAGCAGCCCAGGAGCACCGTGAGCCGAAGTTGCCCGGCGGGAACGAAAGGCACGAGGAATGCCCCGGTGGCCGCGGAGACCATGGGCGGCACGACCGGCATCAGCCAACCGCCGAACGCGGCGTCTGACTTCACGTCGTGGCGTGTGAATGTTAGGTAGGGAATGGCCACGGCAGTCGCCAGGCCCAGAATGGTTCCGGCCGTCCACAGAACAAAGTCGATGCCGACGGCAAGCGACAGCCCCAGAACATCCCTGCCGAGCAGAATCGTGCCCGCTCCGACCGTGAGGAGCGCCATGGGTGGCGCTCCATAGAAGTGGGCCATCACTGGATTGAGGTGGTGCGCTCGCGCTCGGGCTGGATTGGTCACCCAATGCGCGACCGTGACAGCGGTGAGTGAGATGAGTAGAACGCTCGCAAGCCCCCACACGATCGTCGCTGCGGTCCGGAGCCCCGGGAACTGCAATGGCAGCGCCGCCGCCGCATTCGCCACAATGCCGGTCCCCATGATCGATGCGAACCAGTTCGGCGTGATGTTGGCGAAGACCTGGCGTGGATGTTCCAGCTCGGTCAGGATGCGACGGGCGGGCTGGGCGGTTGGTCGGGCACTCACTGTTTGACTCACCCATCCACAATGCCTGCGGAAGTACCGACGAGGTAGCGCCTTATGATTGGCGGGTCACAATGAACGCTTGTGGCTCGACGGAATGGTGCAACCATGGATCGACCCGATGAAATGACGTTGCGGGTGCTGCTCGGCGTTGAATCGACTGGCAGCCTGACCTTGGCAAGTGCCGGTTTGGGCATTTCACAGCAGGCGGCTTCGTCGCGGATTCGGCTTCTCGAAAATCAAATCGGTAGCCCGCTCCTCCTTCGCTCGCGCCGTGGATCAACACTGACGCCGACTGGCCAACTGATTGCCGGATGGGCGAATGACTATCTCAGCGCGTCCGACGTGTTCACGGAATCTATCGCGGCCCTCAGGTCTGACATCAACGCAGACATCACGGTTGCCGCGAGTCTGACAATCGCAGAACACCTGTTGCCCCAGTGGCTGGTGAAACTTCGCAACCAGCGCGAGGGGCGCGGTGACACCACAGCGGTCACGATGGTGGTGGGTAACAGCGAGAACGTGGCAGATCTCGTGCGAACTCGCAGTGCCGTGCTGGGATTCATCGAGTCGCCGGATGTTCCCACCGACTTGGCCTCTCGACGGGTTGGCTATGACGAACTGGTCCTCGTAGTGCATCCTGGCCACCAATGGGCGCGGTCGGGGAAGCCGGTCACCGCAGCACAACTTTCGCGGGAGCCCCTGCTAACTCGCGAACGAGGATCCGGTACACGGCTGGCCCTCGAGCGCGCGCTCGGAGAGCTGGCGAAGCCAGTCGAACTCAGTGCCGGCTCGATCGAACTGCCGTCCAACACCGCAATAAGGGCGAGCGTCGCGGCGGGCGGGGGACCCGCCGTCTTGAGCGTGCTTGCCGTTGCCGACGATCTCGCTCTCGGCCGAGCCGTGCGTGTTCGCACCACTGATCTCATCGTCACGCGCCCTCTGACAGCGATCTGGACTCAAGCAGGAAGCCTCCCTGCAGCGGCGCTTGAGTTGATTCAGGTATCGATGTCCGGGTAGCGCTGCAAGCTCGCACAGTTATTTCGCGGAGAATGGGGGATTCGAACTCCCCACTGTGCCGCCGAAATATTGCTTCGCAAGATTTCGGACTGCGCAGCGGGGCCCCACCGTCGGGGTTCGAATCTGTTCCGTCAAGCATGAAATGAGTGATGGTGGCCTGCGCTTCGCTTAGGCGACCACCGCTCATTTCAAACGCGGAGAATGGGGGATTCGACTCCCCAGCGCACGGCCGCCACGTTGCTGCGCAACGCGTCGGAACCGGCGGTTGTGGGCCCACCCTCGGCCTCGGTGGAACGAATCCCGCAGTCGCAGCGAAAAATGAGAGCGGCCCATAAATGAGCCACTCTCATTTTTGGCGGAGAATGGGGGATTCGAACCCCCGAGGGCTTGCACCCAACACGCTTTCCAAGCGTGCGCCATAGGCCACTAGGCGAATTCTCCTGGGGCGAAGGCGGCAAAACCCTCGCGGACCAAAGAGAAGCTTACCCGCAAGTTTTGCGGGTTCGAATCCGCCCGATGCTGACCGCGGCAAGTGCCTAGGCTTGGGGGCGTGCCGACTCGCATCTACGTCACCTCCGCTGAGGGCAATACCGGCAAGTCGACTGTTGCGCTGGGTGTACTCGAAACGCTCACGCGTGAAGCTGGTCGAGTCGGAGTCTTTCGGCCGATCACCCGGTCGACGACCGAGCCGGACTACGTGCTCGAGTTGATGCTCGAGCATGGCACCGCGGACATCCCCTATGAGGACTGCATCGGGGTCACGTACGAGCGCGTACACAGCGATCCGGATGGCGCTCTCACTGACATCGTGAGCAGGTTCGCAGCCGTTGAACGCGCCTGCGACGCCGTCGTCATCCTCGGATCCGACTTCACGGATGTCGGAACGCCCACCGAACTCGCCTATAACGCGCGCATCGCCGCGAACCTCGGCGCGCCCGTGCTGCTCGTGCTGGGCGGCCAGCGCAACGAACGCGACGGGTCGCGCACCCCCGACGACATGCGCCAGATCGCCGAACTGACCACGGCGGAGCTGCGAGAACAGCACGTCGGACTGCTTGCGATCGTGGTCAATCGCGCCGATCCGCAAGCGCTCAAGCCGATTGAGCAGGCGGTCGCTACATCCGTTGGAGAAGGCATTCCGGTCTGGGCTATCCCGGAGGACCCTGTCCTCGTCGCGCCGACGCTCGCTTCGTTCATCAAGGCGACGGATGCGCGATTGCTCTGGGGTGACAAGGCTCTACTCGATCGCGAGGCGCTCGGTGTGATCGTCGCGGCCATGACAATGGAAAATGTTTTGACCCGACTGACCGAAGGCGCCGTGGTCATCGCACCCGGGGATCGCGCTGATGTGCTCGTCGGCGTGCTGCTCGCCCACTCCTCCGGAACTTTTCCGTCGCTGACGGGGGTCATCCTGAACGGCGGTTTCGAGCTGGCGCCGCAGGTTCAGCGACTGATCTCCGGCATTGGATCGACGCTGCCCATCGCGATGTCGCAGCTTGGCACGTATGAAACACTGCGGCAGATCACGCAGACCCGCGGTCGACTAGCGGCGGACTCGCAGCGCAAGTACGACACCGCGCGGCGACTCTTCGACGAGCACGTGGATGCGGCCGACCTACTCGGGCGGCTCCAGCTCAGCCCGACCAGTGTCGTCACCCCGCTCATGTTCGAGTACGGGATTCTTGAGCGCGCGGCATCCAATCTCAAACACATCGTGCTGCCAGAAGGCAACGACGACCGCATCCTGAAAGCAGCGAGCACGCTGCTACAGCGCAAGGTGGCCGCGCTCACTATCCTCGGTGACGCCTCGGCAATTCGGGCTCGCGCCATTGAGCTTGGCCTGGACATTTCCGGAGCAAAGATCGTCGATCCATTCACCTCGCCCCTGCGTCAAGAGTTCGCGGAGGAGTACGCCCGCATCCGGTCGCCCAGGGGTGTAACGGTCAGCCAGGCGCTCGACACCGTGACGGACGGCTCCTACTTCGGCACGCTGATGGTTCACCTCGGGCTTGCGGACGGGATGGTCTCCGGCGCGGTCCACACCACCGCAAACACCATTCGCCCGGCGTTCGAGATCATCAAGACGAAGCCGGGCGTCTCGGTCGTTTCGAGCGTGTTCCTGATGGCGCTCGCCGATCGTGTCCTGGTCTACGGCGATTGCGCCGTCATCCCGGATCCGACGTCGGAGCAACTCGCCGACATCGCGATTTCGTCATCGGAGACCGCGGTGCAGTTCGGCATCGAGCCACGCATCGCGATGCTGAGTTATTCGACCGGTGAGTCCGGTAGTGGCGCGGACGTCGAGAAGGTGCGCGAGGGCACAGCACTCGTGCGGGAACGCCGGCCAGACCTGCTCGTCGACGGTCCGATTCAATACGACGCGGCAGCGGATGCGACGGTTGGCGCCCAAAAGATGCCCGGTTCGCCAGTGGCCGGGCGTGCGACGGTGTTCATCTTCCCCGACCTGAACACGGGCAACAACACGTATAAGGCGGTGCAGCGGAGCGCGGGCGCTGTGGCGATCGGGCCGGTGCTGCAGGGACTCAACAAGCCGATCAATGACCTTTCGCGGGGGGCACTCGTAGAGGACATCGTGAACACCGTGGCGATCACGGCAATTCAGGCAGCCGCCGTATGACCGAGATCTTCGTCGTCAACTCCGGGTCTTCTTCGATCAAGTACCAGCTGGTCGAACTCGAAACCGGGGCAGCACTCGTCGGCGGGCTGATCGAGCGCATCGGCGAGCCGGGCGCGGAGGCTGCGGACCACGTTGCCGGGATGAAGATCGCTCTGGATGCCCTGGGCTCAGGCCACGACATCGCAGCCGTCGGGCATCGGGTCGTTCACGGCGGGTCCGTCTTCACATCGGCGACCATCATCACCGATGAGGTGCTGGGGCAGATCGAGGAGCTCTCGCCGCTGGCTCCGCTGCACAACCCGGCCAACCTGACCGGCATTCGCGCGGCGCGGAAGGCGCTGCCCGACGTTCCCCATGTCGCAGTGTTCGACACTGCGTTTCACCAGACCCTTCCCCCAGAGGCGTACACGTACGCGATCGACGCGCAACTCGCATCGGAGCACTCGATTCGTCGCTACGGCTTCCACGGGACGTCCCACAAGTTCGTTTCCGAGCGCGCCGCCGAATTTCTCGGCCGACCTATTGCCGACCTCAAGATCATCGTGTTGCACCTCGGCAACGGGGCATCCGTCTGTGCCATCGCCGGCGGGCGTTCCATCGATACGAGCATGGGGATGACGCCGCTCCAGGGGCTGGTAATGGGGACCAGGTCCGGTGACCTCGATCCAGCCATCCTGAGCTATCTGCACCGCGAAGCCGGACTCGAATTCGACGACCTCGACGACCTGCTCAACAAGAGGAGCGGGATGCTCGGCCTGACCGGCAAGAGCGACATGCGGGATGTCGTGGATGCTGCCGCCTCCGACGACAAGGAAGCGCAGAACGCGCTCGCCGTCTACGGCCACCGCCTCCGCCACTACATCGGTGCGTACATCGCGCAGCTCGGCGGGCTGGACGCGCTCGTCTTCACGGCAGGCGTGGGGGAGAACAGTGACGTCGTGCGGGCCGAGGCCCTCGCGGGCCTCACCGGCCTCGGTATCTCCGTCGACGCCGTGCGCAATGGAGCAAAGTCTCGCGATGCCCGCTACATTTCGCCGGACGAGTCGCCGGTGGCGGTACTCGTCATCCCGACGAATGAAGAGCTAGAGATCGCTAGACAGACAGTCGCGGTGACGCGGCGGTCTGCCTAGCGGAGTGAGTTTGTCGAAGCCCTAAGACAGTTCGTCGCGGCGCTGTGACTGAAGCCACTCCTCGCCCTGCTTGCGTGACACGGCGGCGTAGTGAATCCTGAACCGCCAGAGCGCAAACCAGCTCGCGGCCAACACCAGCATCGAGATGAGCCACGCGAAGCCAACCAGCACCTCGAGAATGGCATCCCGATCCTCGGTGGGCTGCAGTGACTGACCGGCGGTAACAAACTGATCGCCGACCTTCAGCGTGACAGTCGCGAATCGCAGGTCACGCTGCGGCTGCCAGCTCACGTTGTCCTGCCCGGTCTTTGCCGCATTCGACAACACACCAGTTGGCATCGAAACCAGCGACCCGTTGAGGAATCCGCTGCCCGCGGTTGCGCTGCCCTGAGCGTTCTCGACGACGACAAAGGGCGCAAGACTTCTCGACAGGTCGACGTGAGGCTGAGCATCCAGAGTCGTCGTTTGTCCGCCCCGAATTTCGGATGCCACCTGGCTCGCCAACCGCCACGGGGTGTCATTCGCCGAGCTGCGGTCGAGTTGCTGCGCGATGACGTAAATCGTGCCAAAGAGGATCGTGGTGACGATGACGGCGACCGCTCTCGGTATCCAGATCGACCACCGCGCGATTGTCATGATCGCAGCCTAAGGGGGCGGCGGTTGGCGTCTCGTCACACCACGGGATGATTTCCAGCCCGCGTGAAGTAAACTGACGGACGGCTCCTCGCGTGGCGCCATCCAGGCCAACTCCCCCAGGACGGAAACGTAGCAAGGGTAACCGGGCTCTGGCGGGTGCGCGAGGGGTCATTTTCGTTTCTGCTGGTCACTCATCCGTCCCTAAAGTCGGTAACCAGTTCGACACGCCGGGAGTACGTCACAACGCGCCGGCGTATTTACTCGATACCGACTTTGGGTCAGGTGCGACCTCGCAGTGACCAGTTCCACAGGCCCGACCGTGGCCCGCGGGAGGTCGTACGTGCCGACTATCCTTTGTAGGTGGCCACTGCCCTGTACCGCCGGTATCGTCCGGAGACGTTTGCCGAACTCATCGGCCAGTCGCAGGTGACCGATCCGCTGCGCACCGCGCTTCGCACCGATCGGGTCAACCACGCCTACCTCTTCAGCGGGCCACGCGGATGCGGCAAGACCACCTCGGCGCGCATCCTCGCCCGCTGCCTGAACTGCGCGGAGGGTCCGACCGATACTCCTTGCGGCAAGTGCCCGAGCTGCATCGAACTCTCGCGCGACGGCAGCGGTTCGCTCGATGTCGTTGAGATCGACGCCGCATCCCATAACGGTGTCGACGACGCACGCGACCTGCGCGAGCGGGCAGTCTTCGCGCCGGCTCGCGACCGGTACAAGATCTTCATTCTCGATGAGGCGCACATGGTGACGCCACAGGGATTCAATGCGCTGCTCAAGATTGTCGAAGAGCCGCCGGAGCACGTGAAGTTCATCTTCGCGACCACCGAGCCAGAGAAGGTCATCGGCACGATTCGGTCGCGCACGCACCACTACCCGTTCCGTCTGGTGCCGCCCGCCCAGATGCTCGAGTACACCCAGACTCTGTGTGATGCAGAGGGCATCACGGTTGCGCCTGGCGTCCTGCCACTCGTCGTTCGCGCAGGCGGCGGTTCTGTGCGCGACACCCTTTCGCTGCTCGACCAGCTCATGGCGGGTTCCGAGGGCACCAAGGTCGAGTACGAACGGGCCGTCGCGCTGCTGGGCTACACGAACAGCGCGCTGCTCGATGAAGTCATCGACGCTATCGGCGCGCGGGATGCTGCCGGCGCGTTCACGGCTGTCGACCGCGTCATCCAGACCGGTCAGGATCCGCGACGGTTTGTCGAAGACCTGCTCGAACGGTTCCGCGACCTCATCATCGTCGCCGCAACGACGGCGGAGGGTGCTGCCGCCGTCCTGCGCGGGATCCCTCAGGACGAGCTCGACCGCATGGCCGTTCAGGCGCACAAATTTGGCGATGCAGAACTCTCGAGGGCGGCGGATGTTGCCAACGCGGCGTTGACGGAGATGACGGGTGCGACGTCCCCGAGGCTCCATCTCGAGCTCATGGTTGCGCGGGTGCTCGTTCCCGAGAGCGACGAGTCTGAGCGTGGCGCCCTGGCCCGCGTCGAACGGCTCGAGCGGCGAGTCGGGGTTGAGGGCGCACCACAGGGGGTCCAGCAGCCCCGTCGCGAAGCGACCGGCGTGCAGGGGGTCGAGCAGCCGCGTCGCGAAGCGATCGGCGTCGTCGAGACCTCACGCACCGAAACGCTCGCGGCTGTACCCCCGCTCAAGCAACCCGTGGCTGAGGTCTCGACAAGCTCGACCCCCAGTGCGGAGACCCCCAGCACCCCGGTGACTCTCCAGCAGATGCGCGATGCGTGGCCCGAAATTCTCGAGTCAATCAAGTCGAAGCGCAACGCGTGGATGGTCGTCTTCACCAGCCAGGCGCGTGCGTTGGATGGCGACATCCTGACCGTGACGTTCCCGAGTGAGAAGGATGTCGCGAACTTCAAGAAGCCCCAGGCGGCGGGTGACAGCGTGAGCGAGGTTCTGCGTACCGCGATTCTCGCCGTACTCGGCCTTCGTGTGAAGTTCATCGCCAAGGTCGAGCAGACCCTGGCCGCGCCTTCAGATGACGAGGCGCCCGAGCCGGATGCGCCAGACGCCGAACCTCCCGTGGATGAGGGCGGCTGGGCCGTCGCCGAGATACCCGGCTCCGTCCCCGAGCCGACACCCGCAGTCGCGGCGCCGCGCGTCAGAACCGCTCCGGCCGCCAAGCCCGTGACTGCGGAGTCGCAGCGCTACGGCGAATCCGTCGTGCGTGAGATCCTGGGTGCGAGCTTCATCGAGGAGCAGACCATCGCTCCGCGCGTCACTCCGAGAGACGATTAGGCCGTGTACGAAGGTATCGTCCAGGAGCTGATCGACGAGTTGGGCAGGCTCCCCGGCATAGGCCCGAAGTCTGCGCAACGCATCGCGTTCTACATCCTCCAGACAGAGAGTTTCGACGTCGGCCACCTCGCCGAGGTGTTGCTCGAGGTTAAGGAGAAGGTGCGGTTCTGCGACATCTGCGGAAACGTCACCGAGCAGGAGACCTGCAACATCTGCCGTGACCCGCGAAGGTCAGCGGCGACTATCTGCGTCGTCGAAGAGGCGAAGGACGTGCAGGCGATCGAGCGCACACGGGAGTTCCGTGGGCTGTACCACGTGCTCGGCGGCGCGATCAGCCCGATCGACGGGATCGGTCCCGACGACCTCAACATCCGCAAGCTGGTGCAACGCCTTGCGGATGGCACCGTCACCGAGGTCATCATCGCCACCGACCCGAACCTCGAGGGTGAGGCGACCGCGACCTACCTGAGCCGCCTGCTGGTGCAACCGAACCTGCGCGTCACGCGCCTCGCATCCGGACTTCCGGTCGGCGGCGACCTAGAGTACGCAGACGAGGTAACGCTCGGGCGCGCCTTCGAGGGCCGCAGGCTCGTCGAACAGTAGGTGCTAGCCCGCCTCGCGTGAGCAGCGGCGTCACGCGGCGGGCTCACGTAAAGCGCTAAGTTACCGGCGCATTACACTGAACTCTGCACAACCGTCACTGCCCCCAGGAGTACCGCGTGAGCTTGATCGTACAGAAGTACGGAGGATCTTCCGTCGCTGACGCCGAGAGCATCAAGCGGGTGGCGAAGCGCATCGTCGAGACCCACAAGGCTGGGAATGACGTCGTCGTCGTCGTGTCCGCCATGGGAGACACCACCGACGAACTGATGGATCTGGCGAACGAGGTCGTGCCCGCGCCATCCGGTCGCGAACTCGACATGTTGTTGACGGCCGGCGAGCGCATCTCCATGGCACTCCTCGCGATGGCCATCAAGGGGCTCGGAGTCGAGGCGCGCAGCTACACGGGCAGTCAGGCCGGCATGATCACGGATGCCCAGCACGGCTCCGCTCGGATCGTGGATGTCACGCCCGACCGCGTGCGCAGCGCCATCGATCATGGTGCCGTCGCCATCGTCGCGGGCTTTCAGGGATTCAACCGCGGAACCGGCGACATCACCACGCTCGGTCGAGGCGGCTCAGACACGACAGCCGTCGCGCTCGCCGCGGCACTCGGCGCAGATGTCTGCGAGATCTACACGGACGTCGACGGCGTCTTCACGACGGACCCTCGCATGGTGCCGTCCGCGCGGAAGATCGACAAGATCACCAGCGAGGAAATGCTCGAACTGGCGGCCGCGGGCGCCAAGGTTTTGTATATCCGTGCGGTGGAATACGCCCGCAGGCACGGCGTTACCCTTCATGTACGGTCATCCTTCAACAACAATGAAGGCACGCTGGTCGTCAACCCAGTGGATGGAGAAGTGAACGTGGAAGAGCCACTGATCGCAGGAGTCGCCGCGGATCTCGGCCAGGTCAAGATCACGGTCGTCGGCGTGCCAGACGTGCCCGGTAAGGCGGCACAGATCTTCACCGTCGTAGCAACTTCGGGTGCGAACATCGACATGATCGTGCAGAACGTGTCGCGCACTGACACTTCCAGCACCGACATCTCGTTCACACTGCCGAAGACCGACGGCCCCGCGACACTCGCTGCCCTCGATGAAGCGAAGACCGATATCGGGTTCGAGTCGCTGCAGTACGACGACCAGATCGGCAAGCTGTCACTCGTTGGTGCTGGCATGCGCACGAACGCGGGAGTATCGGCGAAGCTGTTCACGGCACTGTACGAAGCCGGCATCAATATCGAGATGATTTCGACGAGCGAGATCCGCATCTCCGTCGTGACGAGAGCGGACACCATCAAGCAGGCCGTCGCCGTGGTGCACACTGCGTTCGACCTTGACGGCGACGAAGAGGCGAAGGTTCACGGAGGTACGGGACGATGACCGATTCGGCAGGCTCACGGCAGGGCGGAATCCGCATTGGGGTTGTCGGCGCCACGGGTCAGGTTGGCGCAGTGGTTCGCCAACTCCTCGAAGAGCGCGACTTCCCGGTAGCGGAGATCCGCTACTTCGCCTCGGCACGCAGCGCGGGCAAGACCCTGCCATGGAAGGGCGCTGAGATCGTCGTCGAGGATGCCGAGACCGCCGATCCGAGTGGCCTCGATGTCGCGATCTTCTCGGCAGGCGCATCCATGTCGAAGGTTCAGGCTCCGCGCTTCGCGGCAGCTGGCGTTCTTGTGATCGACAACTCCTCGGCCTGGCGAATGGATCCGGAGGTTCCGCTCGTGGTCAGCGAGGTCAACGCACACGCGCTTGATGAAGCTGTCAAGGGAATCGTCGCCAACCCCAACTGCACGACGATGGCAGCGATGCCCGTGCTCAAGGTTCTTGCTGACGAGGCCGGACTCGAACGGCTCATCGTCTCGACCTACCAAGCGGTCTCGGGAGCAGGTCTCGCGGGCGGCGAAGAGCTGCTCGAGCAGGCGCGAGCCGCCGTTGCGCAAGACACCATCGAGCTGGTGCACGATGGCTCATCAGTCGAGTTTCCGCCGGCATCCAAGTTCCCCGCAACGATCGCGTTCGACGTGATCCCGCAGGCCGGCAACTTCGTCGACGACGGGCTGTACGAAACGGATGAGGAGAAGAAGCTGCGCAACGAGAGCCGCAAGATTCTCGAGCTCCCCGATCTGCTCGTGAGTGGTACCTGCGTGCGCGTCCCGGTGTTTACTGGTCACTCGCTTTCGATCAACGCCGAGTTCGGTTCGCCGCTCTCTGTCGCGCGCGCCAAGGAACTCCTCGCGGAAGCTCCGGGCGTCGTGCTGATGGATGTCCCCACACCGCTCTACGCGGCAGGCAAGGACCCGTCGTACGTCGGTCGCATCCGTCAGGACGAGGGCGTGCCGAACGGTCGCGGCTTGGCGCTCTTCATCAGCAACGACAACCTGCGCAAGGGTGCCGCGCTGAACGCCGTACAGATCGCGGAGCTCGTCGCGGCGAAGCTGGTCGCTGCTTCGTAGGGCTTGAGCGTGCCCAACAGGACCAATTCGGCTGTCGGGACCTTCTACAGGATGTAATCATCCCAACACGTGACGTGATCCTGTTGAACATCAAGGTCTGCCCTCCGCGAGACGCGCGAAGATGACGTCCATGCACCACGAGAGCTCATGTTGCACCAGCAAATAGTCGACACGGACATGTCCGAATCGGCCGAGCACTGAGTTGCCGTCTCTGACTCGATCCTTGTGCTGCTGAATCGGTTCGTCGTGATGCTTCCTGCTGTCCACCTCGACGATCAGCCACTCGTCGATGAGCAGATCCACAGTGCCCACTCCGGGGATCGTGACCTGAATGTCCACCCGTAGACCAGCCGCGACACAGGCGAGCCGCATTTTGGTCTCCGTGCCTGACATCGACCGCGCATCTATCTCTCGTGCAACTGACTTGAGTCGTGCCGGCAATGCGTCGACGAGATCTGCCAGTTGCGTCGGTCGCAGCATGCGCGTGTAGAGCGCGCTGTCGATCGATGCGATGAGCGATGAACGGTCGGAAACCATCGCGTGTTGTAGAAGCGCGTCGCGCACGGACACTCGCCATGGCAGTTGGCTTGGCTCGACAAAGGCTCGCCGTATCCAAAGTCGACGTTGGTTGGGACCAAGACTTGGTAGTCGGCTTGCTGTCGGTGCGCAGGAGATCACAAGTTCCCCGCCGTCATTCCAGATTCCGAAGCTCTCCAACGCTGATGCGCCGCCGAGTTGGCCGCCCAACATCACGGCAAGCAAGGCGTCTGGTGGCGCCGAGGTGTCCGCGATCCACCCTCGCCTCGGCACTGTCAGCCGTCCGGCTGCTGCTGCTTGCAACAAAGAGCGCCGAGAATGACCGAGCGCCGTCAGTTGACGACGGGTGGTGAGCCCCTTCGCTCGAACCATGTCTTCATCGAGGTCACGTGACATCCCGCCATCCTGCGAGCTGTCGAAGCTTGGGGGTACGCGGATAGAGATTCTGTGGACAAAATGCGCACTGTGGGAAAGTCCCGACATGATCGCGGTTTGCGAAAGCCTGCTTTTGTCCTGTCGACGGTCCCACGGGGTGAATTCGTCCTGTCGAACGCAGCAAGCGCTTTCGCCCCCTGCGGGCCATGCCCCGCGCGCATCGTAAACTGAGTCAGTGAACAAACCCATCGACGTTGCCCTCATCGGTGGCGGCATCATGAGCGCAACTCTCGGCACGCTGCTCAAGCAGCTTGAGCCGACCTGGGATATCAAGATCTTCGAACGACTTTCGGATGTCGCGCTCGAGAGCTCCAACCCGTGGAACAACGCAGGCACGGGGCACTCGGCGCTGTGCGAACTCAACTACACACCGGAGCGCGAAGACGGCTCCATCGATATCTCGAGTGCCGTCAAGGTCAACGAGCAGTTTCAGGTGTCACGCCAGTTCTGGACGCACCTGCTGAAGGTTGGCGCGCTTCCCGATCCTTCGGCGTTCATCAACTCGACCCCGCACATGAGCTTCGTGTGGGGGGATGAGAACGTCGAGTACCTGCGTAAGCGATTCGACGCGCTCAAGGACCACCCGCTGTTCGAGGGCCTCGAGTACAGCGAGGACGCATCCGTGATTCGTGGCTGGGCGCCGCTGCTCATCCCGGGGCGCAAGAAGAGCCAGCGGATCGCCGCCACGCGCGTCGCCGCCGGTACGGATGTCGACTTCGGTGCGCTCACCAAGCTGCTGATCAACTACCTCACCACCAACGGCGCGGAGCTCATCGTCGAAGAGTCGGTGAGCAAGGTCAAGCGCAAGAACGGTAATTGGCGACTGACGACGCGTCACACGGTCGGCAACGCGCCGGAGTTCTACGACGCCCGTTTCGTCTTCGTCGGCGCTGGTGGTTACGCGCTCAACTTGCTGCAGAAGTCCGGCATCAAGGAGATCCGGGGGTTCGGCGGCTTCCCGGTGAGCGGTGAGTTCCTGCGCACCGACAACCAGGAGATCGTGAAGCGTCACCAGGCCAAGGTCTACGGCAAGCCTGCGCTCGGTGCCCCGCCGATGTCGGTTCCCCACCTCGACACCCGCGTGGTCGACGGTCAGGCGAGCCTCATGTTCGGACCCTATGCGGGCTTCAGCCCCAAGTTTCTGAAGTCGGGCTCCTGGTTCGATCTCATCGCCTCGATCCGCTGGCATAACCTCATCCCGATGGTCGCCGCGGGAGCCAGCAACCTCGGCCTCGTGAAGTACCTGATCGGACAGCTCCTGGCTCGGCCGTCGACAAAATTCGATGCGCTCACCGAGTTCTTCCCGGATGGCAATCCTGAGGACTGGTACCGCATCACGGCGGGTCAGCGCGTGCAGGTGATCAAGAAGGATGCCAAGAAGGGCGGCGTCCTTCAGTTCGGAACCGAGGTGGTCGCGGCGGCCGATGGCAGCATCGCCGGGCTGCTGGGCGCGTCACCGGGGGCATCGACTGCCGTGCCGATCATGCTCGGCGTGCTCGAAAAGTGCTTCCCCGCGCAGTTGGATGCTTGGGCGCCGAAGCTCTCCGCGATGGTGCCGAGCTTCGGCACGCAGCTGTCGGAGAACCCGAAGATCGCGGAGAAGACGATGGCAGAGACGGCAAAGGCGCTCGAGATCGCCCGTTAGCAATCTCCGGGGTCGAGGAGCCCTTGCGAAACTCTCGAACATATGTTCGAATAATGCAATGCGGTGGCAGGGCCAGGAACTCAACATCGAGCAGGCCGAGACTCTGCCGGGGCTCGCCCGCCTGAACAACCTCGTGCGAACCGTTCGCACCCCGGACTTCGCCGGAATCACCTTTCACGAGGTGCTCGCCAAGTCCGCGCTCAATCACGTTCCCGGCCAGAGCGCCATGCCCTTCGGCTGGACGATCAACCCGTACAGGGGCTGCAGCCACGCCTGCGTCTACTGCTTCGCGCGGAACACCCACACCTACCTCGAGCTTGACGCAGGCAAGGATTTCGATAGCCAGATCATCGTGAAGGTGAACGTCGCGGAGGTACTGGCGAAGGAGCTGGCTAAGCCGAGTTGGGGGCACAACCCGGTGGCGCTCGGCACAAACACCGACCCGTACCAACGCGCCGAGGGCAGGTACCAGCTCATGCCCGGCATCATCGAGGCGCTCGCAGGCAGCGGCACGCCGTTCAGCATCCTGACCAAGGGCAGTCTGCTTCGGCGAGACCTGCCGCTGCTCGCGCAGGCGAACGAGAGGGTGCCTGTCGAGCTCGCGATGTCGATAGCGGTGTACGACGACGAGTTGCAGCAGTCCGTTGAACCCGGAACGCCCTCCACAGCCGCGAGGCTCGCGACGGTGAGCGCGGCTCGGGATGTCGGCCTGCCGGTCACCGTATTTCTGATGCCGATCCTGCCCTACCTCACCGACACGAGGGCACACCTGGATGCCGCGCTCGAGCGCGTGGCCGCCGCCGGTGCCACGAGCGTGATGCACACGGCCCTGCACCTTCGCCCCGGAACGAAGGAGTGGTTCATGCTGTGGCTGGCGCGGGAGCATCCAGAGCTCGTTGCGCGCTATGAAGCGATGTACAAGTTCAGCGCGTACGCGCCAAAGGAGTACCGCAAATGGCTGGCAGACAAGTTTCGACCGCTGGCGATCAAGCACGGATTGCAGCGCGGAAAAACTGACCCGGCAACCGGCACCGTTCGCGTTCGAGCGCTCGCGAAACCGGCCCAGATAGACGTGGAACCGACCCTATTCTGAACCCGAGGAGCTGGCCTCGGCTGCAGCGCAACGGACCCAGAACGCGGGGTACTAGACATTTCTGTGCGGTGCGATACTGCGTTAAGCGAGTTTATTTCGCGCCGGAGGAGTACCAGTGTCGCAGGGCCAGTCGCAGGAATCTGGCCGCATCATGGCAAACCACGCGTTCAGCCGGTTCTCCCATGTGATCGCCTATGTGTGTCTCGTCGGCGCCATGTTCGACCTCCTCGGATACCAGAGCGAGACGACAGCTCCCATTCTGCTGGCGGTTCTGCCGATCATCGCTGCGACCGTGGCACTCTATGTTCTCGACCGGCGGCGTACGACATTCTTCTCCCTGCTCTATCTGGTCATCGGTGGAGTCAGCCTCTTGCTGCTCTCGGTCGCCCTGATGTCGACGTTGCCGGAGGTTGCCGCCACAAACGCGCCGCCGCTCTCGCTCGTGAAGATCGCGCTAATCCTCGTGACCGGATCCGGGGTGGTGCCGAGTGCCAACATGTGCTGGTCGGCCGCCGGTTTCGGGGTCGGTGTCGTTGCGACCCTCATCGCGGCGTGGGCGACGATGTCACAGGTGCGGCTGGACTTTGCGGCTATTGGCGCAGAGCTCTGCCTTCTCGCCGTCCTCGTGACGGGGGCGATCACCCGCGCGGCTCGAATGCGGGTACGGCCGGAGCTCGCGCGCGCCGTCATCGATGATGAGGTCTCCGAGGTGCGGTATCGCGTCGAGGTGCGCGCGGCAGCGCTCATGCACGACATGGTGCTCAACCACCTCGCCGCGGTAGCCAACTCGGAGGGCGACCGGTTGCGTCCCGAGCTCGCCCGGCAGATTGCGAATGACCTTCAGATACTCATCGGCGAGGAGTGGCTCAGCGACCCGGCGCCGGAGTTCGACGCGCGCGCAAACCAGGATTGGCATGTAAGCGCCCTGCACGCCGCGGTGGAAGAGGCCAGGGCGCTGTCGCTGGTGGTGGACGTCACGGGTGACCTCACCGCCATCGGGCAACTGAACGCGGAGCGGGATCTCGCCGTAGGGCTCGCCGTCAAGCAGTGCCTGGTCAATGTGGTCAAACACGCGCAGGTGGAACGTGCAGAGGTCGTTGTCATCGGATCGCCTGCTGAGGTGTCCATTATGGTCATCGATGCGGGCCGCGGGTTCACCGAAGAACTGGTCGCTGCGGACCGTCTCGGGCTGAAACAGTCCGTTCGTCGTCGCATCGAAAGTGTTGGGGGCGACGTGCGAGTCTGGTCTACCCCGGGTCGGGGCACGACGGTCATGATTCGTGTACCGGCGACCAGCGAAGTCGCCAACGCGGTGGGCACTTCGCATGAATGACCAGGAGCTCTCTTTTCAGCAGCGCGACCCGATCGGCTCCTATGGTGTGCGCCCGGTGACGCTCCTACTCTCGGTAGTC
>DASXNG010000291.1:0-6635 GCA_036495225.1 Galbitalea sp. | reverse complement strand
GGCATCTTCAACTATCGGATCTACTTCTTCGGCGCATTCATCTCGAACATCGGGACGTGGATGCAGCGCACCGCCCAGGACTGGATCGTCCTCACCAAGCTCACCAACCACGATGCTGCGGCAGTAGGCTTCACGCTCGCGCTGCAGTTTGGTCCGCAGTTGCTCCTGATGCCGGTCTCCGGCCTCATCGCAGACCGGGTAGACCGGCGCAAGCTCCTGATGCTCACGCAAGTGAGCATGGGCCTGCTCAGTGTCGGGCTCGGCCTGATCGTCGTCGCAAACGTCGCGACGCTCTGGGAGGTCTACCTCTTTGCGCTCGGCCTCGGCGTCGTCGCCGCGATCGATGCCCCAGTGCGTCAGGCGTTCGTCTCAGAGCTCGTCCCGGAGAAGCGCATCCCGAACGCGGTTGCGCTGAACTCCGCGTCGTTCAATGGCGCACGTCTCATCGGGCCTGCGGTCGCCGGCGTGCTGATCGCCGTGGTCGGCTCCGGTTCGGTCTTCCTACTCAATGCAGCAACATTCCTGGCCATGTTGGCCGCGCTGCTCCTGATGCGGCGCGCAGAGCTCAACAAACATCCGAAGGCTGCCCGCGAGCGCGGACAGATTCGTGCAGGGTGGAAATACGTCGGTGGCAGACCAGACATCATTGTCGTGTTGGTCATGGTGTTCCTGGTGGGAACGTTCGGCCTCAACTTTCCGATCTACACGTCGACCATGGCACTCCAGTTCAACCAGGGAGCCAATGGTTACGGAGTGTTGTCGTCCGTCATGGCGATCGGCTCGGTGCTCGGATCCCTGCTGGCAGCGCGTCGTGAGAAGCCTCGACTCTTCGTGCTGACGCTCGCGGCCGCCGGCTTCGGCTTCTCGCTGCTCGCTGCGGCACTGATGCCCACCTATTGGAGCTTCGCGCTCGTGCTCATCGTTGTCGGCCTCAGTTCGCTCACCATGATCACCAGCGCAAACGCCTACGTGCAGACCACCACGACACCGGCGATGCGCGGTCGAGTGATTGCCCTCTACATGGCCATCTTCGTGGGTGGCACTCCGCTCGGGGCGCCGATCATCGGCTGGGTGGCCAACGCCGCAGGACCCCGTTGGGCGATAGCCGCGGGCGCAGCATCCGGTCTTCTCGCCGCTGCGGTCGCCATTGGGTGGATGATCGCTCGACGCAACCTCAGGCTGCGACGCGACACCACCGCACGTCTCGGGTTCCGCTTCGGGTACGACAAGGGCCGCCGCCCTTCGCCCGCGCTCGGACGAGATCAGCTCGCTACACAGGAAATCGCCATACAACGTGGGTAGCTAACGTGATGGAATAATGCAAGACGACCGCGGCTCACGAAGGTTCGCGATCAGCAATCACCGTCTGTCAAAGGAGATAGCCGTTATGACCCGCAGCACATATCCCGACATTGAGATCCCGGACAAGAGCGTTTACGACTTCCTGTTCGGCTCGCTGACGGAGGCTGATCTCAATCGCGTCGCGCTGGTCGACGGTACGACGGGGGCGGAGACAACGTACGCTGCGCTCGTCGCTCAGGTGAACGCCGTCGCCGGAGCGTTGGCCGCACGCGGCGCGACGCCCGGAACCACCATCGGACTGCTCTGCCCGAACTCTCCGGCGTTCGCCGTGGTGTTCCACGCCATCCTGCGTGCGGGCTGCATCGTCACGACGATCAACTCCCTTTACACGGCGCAAGAGATCACCAACCAGTTGAAGGATGCTGGCGCGACCTGGCTCTTCACCGTGTCGCCCCTGCTCGCGGGTGCGGCCGCCGCCGCAGATGCGGTCGGCCTCGACGCTGATCATCTCGTGGTGATGGATGGGGCGGACGGACATCCTTCGCTCAGGGATCTCATCGCGCAGGGTGCGCCAGCGCCCGAAGTGCACATCGACCCGGCGACCCAGATCGCGGTGCTGCCATACTCATCCGGCACCACGGGCCACCCGAAGGGTGTCATGCTCACCCACAGGAACCTGGTCGCGAACGTCTCGCAGAGCATGGCAACGATCGGCATCGAGCACGGCGAAATCGTGCTCGCAGTCTTACCGTTTTACCACATCTACGGACTCACGGTTCTGCTGAACTTCGCGCTAATGACCCGCTCTGCGCTCGTCACGATGCCGCGGTTCGACCTGCCGGAGTTCCTGCGCATCATCCAGGACCAGAAGTGCACGTGGGTGTTCATCGCCCCGCCGATTGCCGTCGCGCTAGCCAAGCATCCACTCGTCGACCAGTACGACCTGTCCTCGGTGAAGGCGATCTTCTCCGGTGCGGCGCCGCTCGACGCGACGCTCGCCGGCGCTGTCGCTTCGCGGCTGGGGACCACGGTTCGACAGGGCTACGGGATGACCGAGCTCAGCCCCGTCTCACACGTGATTCCACTGAGCCGGCCCGACATCTCGCTCAACAACATTGGGATCGCGCTGCCCAACCTCGAGTCGAAACTCGTGAACCCAGAGACCGGCGAAGAGATCCCTCAGCCGACCGAGGGCGTCAGCGAACCCGGCGAGCTCATGTGCAAGGGACCGAACGTGATGCTCGGCTACCTGAACAACGAGGAAGCCACCCGTGCGACGCTCGAGCCGGACGGCTGGCTGCACACGGGCGACATCGCGACGGTCGACTCCAACGGTGTCTACAAGATCGTCGACCGGCTCAAGGAACTCATCAAGTACAAGGGCTACCAGGTCGCTCCGGCGGTGCTCGAGGCGGTTCTGCTCGGTCACGACAGGATCGCGGATGCAGCAGTCATCGGTGTTCTCGACGAAGACGGCCAGGAGATCCCCAAGGCGTTCGTCGTCATTCAGCAGGGCGCTGATCTGACCGAGATCGACGTCATCGAGTTCGTCGCATCCAAGGTCGCGCCGCACGAGAAGGTTCGTCGGGTCGAGTTCATCGAGGTGATCCCGAAGAGCACGGCGGGCAAGATCCTGCGCAAGGACCTGCGGGCGAAGGAGCCCGCGGCGAGCTAGCCGCTCACGTCACGTTGGCGGGAGTTGTTACTCCGTCCGGCGGGAGAAACTGTTCGACGGAGGGAGTAACGACTCCCGCCACCGGACAGTTTCTCCCGCCAACGCAAATTACGGGTTACGCCTCGCGCGTGATCTCGACGCGCACGAACAGCGACGAGCTGTACGGCCCCGCGTACACGCCGCGCAACGGCGCAACATCGCCGTAGTCACGGCCGTGGCCGATTGTCACGTGGCGATCGCCGATGTCGATGAGGTTCGTCGGATCGAAGCCGCGCCAGGTGCCGCAGAACCACTCCACCCAGGCGTGCGACTCGCCGGCGACGGTCTCGCCGATAGCAGCGTCGGGCTTCGGATGCAGGTAGCCGGACACATATCGGGCCGGGATGCCCACCGATCGAAGAGCACCGATGGCGAGGTGCGCGATGTCCTGGCACACCCCGCGCCGCCCCGCCCAAGCCTCGGTTGCTGTCGTGTGCACGCCAGTGACACCCTGCATGTACTCGACCGATTCCCCGATCATGGTGCAGATCGCGAGCGCGGCATCGCACGGGTCGTCGGAGTTCGCGAGCAGGTCTGTGGCCAGTTTCACGACCTCGGCCGGCGGCTGGGTGCGCTTGGTCTGGGCCAGCTGCTCGACATACTCGGTCGCTGCGGCGACAGCATCCGCAAGATTCTCCCAGCCGAGTCGATGTGCAGGATGCTCACGCGGACGCACCTCGACCAGGCTCGTGGCGCTGAGCGCGAGCTCCTTGTGCGGCGTCAGAATCTCGAACGAGGAAACACGGGTTCCCCAGTAGTCGACGTAGGAGTGCTGGCTCGAAATCGGAAGGATGTCGAGGCTCGAGAACAGCACGAGCTGTCCCTCCATCGACGCCGGCAGCATGCGCGCCTCGTTGTAGGAAGCTGTGACGTCGCCCTTGTAGTGGAACCCGGTCGAGTGCTTGATGCGGAGACGGTTCACGAATTCTCCCGCACCCAGTTCGGGGCAGCGTTAGTCGGGAAGTACCGCTGCCGAATCGCCTCAGAGGCTGCGCTGGTGGCGAGCTGCACGTTGTCCATGTGACCGGTGAGGTCCTCGAGGATCTCGACAATCGGACGGAACTCCAGCTCGCTGCGGATCTGACCGAGCAGGCGGAGTGCCTGGTCCGTGACGCCAACGCGATCGGTGCGGGGCTCGATGTCGCGCATGCACTGCTCCGCGCGGGTCACGGAGAAGAGAATACTCCGCGGGAAGAGCCGGTCGAGCAGAAGGAACTCCGCCGCGTTGCGGGCGCTCGGCACACCACGGTAGGTGCGCAGGTATGCCTCGTAGGCGCCGACGCTGCGGAGGATGGTCGTCCACGATGGGCCGCTGGCCTCGGTCAGCGACCTCGTTGCGAGCAGTCGCGCGGTCATGTCGGCGCGCTCGATGCTGCGGCCGAGCGTGAAAAAGAGCCACGCCTCATCCCGACTCGTCGCCGACTCGATGATGCCCACCGCGAGCGCCGAACGCTCGCGGACCCAGCCGAAGAACTCGTGCACCTTGTCGCTTGACACCTTGCGCGGCATCCGGGCCCTGGTGGTGTTGAGCACCTCCCACAGCTCGGTCGAAATCACCTCGCGGGCGCGCCTGGCGTTTTCGCGCGCGGCATTCAGCGAATACGCGATTGACGCCGGCTGCGTTCGGTCGACCGCGAGAATGCCGAGAACGTCTGCCCGCGTCAACTCGACGCCCTCCGGGATTTCGGCACCCATGACGCTGAGAAGCGAGCGGCAGGCGATGTCTTCTTCGATCCACGGATCCTCGAGCAACAACTGGAGGTGCACGTCGAGAATGCGTGCCGTGCCATCCGACCGCTCGATGTAGCGGCCGATCCAGAAGAGTGACTCAGCAATGCGGCTCAGCAATTTAGTTCACCCGCCGCCGCCCCTGCGGCGGGAATCGCATTGTGCAACCCTCCACCGATGTTTTTGGGCGCCTCATCGAAGGACGCGCCGTGCACGCCGCCGCGTCCTTCTCCCCACGAATCGGCACCCGCAGGCGGCGACTGTTGCTGCTGTTGTTGCTGCTCCTGGTCATTCCGTGGGGTGTCCAGCGGTGAATGGTCTTGCACGTGGTCCCCCGAATTCACGATCGCATCTGCCGCAGCGACGGGCGCCGCCTGATCGGCAACCAGTCCTTGGATGTTGTGGCGCGTCACCTGCAGTGGGTCGGGCCCGACGACCCAGGTGTCCTTCGACCCACCGCCCTGCGAGCTGTTGACGACGAGCTCGCCCTCGGGCAACGCGACCCTGGTGAGTCCCCCTGGGAGCACCCACACCTCTTTGCCATCGTTGACGGCGAAGGGCCTGAGGTCGGCGTGCCTCGGCCGCATCCCATCGTCCACGAGGGTCGGGATGGTCGAGAGCTGAACGACGGGCTGGGCGATCCAACCGCGCGGGTCGGCAATGAGGCGAGCGCGGAGTTCGTCGAGTTCTTTGGTGGATGCCGCTGGCCCAACCACGAGCCCCTTACCGCCTGAGCCGTCTACCGGCTTCACGACCAGCTCGTCGAGCCGATCGAGAACCTCCTCGAGGGCTCCCGGTTCCTCCAGTCGCCAGGTGTCGACGTTCGGGATGATCGGATCCTCCGCCAGATAGTAGCGAATGAGGTCGGGCAGGTAGGTGTAGACGAGCTTGTCGTCCGCGACACCGTTGCCGACGGCGTTGGCGATGGTGACGTTGCCGAGGCGGGCCGCGAGCATGAGTCCCGGGCTGCCGAGCATCGAGTCCGCACGGAATTGCAGTGGGTCGAGAAACTCGTCGTCGACTCGGCGGTAGATGACATCGACGCGCGTCGGGCCCGCGGTGGTGCGCATCCAGACGCGACCACCGGAGCAGAACAGGTCTCGGCCCTCCACCAACTCGACGCCCATGAGGCGCGCGAGCAGAGTGTGCTCGAAGTAGGCGGAGTTGAAGACACCCGGGGTCAGCACGACGACGGTCGGGTCATCCACTCCCTCCGGGGCGGATGCACGCAGCGCCTGCAGCAGCCTGTTCGGGTAGTCGCCAACCGGGCGAACCTTCATGCTGACGAACAGCTCGGGGAGCGTCTGCGCCATCACCCGACGGTTCGAGATGACGTAGCTCACGCCGCTCGGCACGCGCACGTTGTCTTCGAGCACGCGCCAGGTGCCGGCTTCGTCGCGAATGAGGTCGATCCCGCTGACCTGGATTCGCACGCCGTTCGCGCTGACGATGCCGGCGGCCTCGCGGTGAAAATGACTCGAGGATGTCACGAGAGACGCAGGAATGACGCCGTCGGTGACCGCGGCCTGGGCTCCGTAAATGTCGGCGAGGAACTTCTCAAGCGCGCGAACCCGTTGCGCTACCCCGGCCTCGACGTTCACCCACTCGGCCTGGTCGATTACGCGGGGAACGGCGTCGAGGGGAAACGGGCGTTCCTCGCCAGCGAAGTCGAACGTCACACCCTGGGCGAGGTAGCTCGCGCCGAGGGCTTCGGTGCGACCGCGGAGCTCCTCCTGCGTCATCCGCGCGAGGGTCGCGTAAATCTCCTTGTACGACTTGCGCGCCGTTGCCTTCGACTCGAACATCTCGTCAAACGCCGGTGCGCCTTTTGAGCGCGTGGCAACACTGCCGTAGCCGTCGAACAGGTCACCCATGCGGCGAGCCTAGCCGG
>DASXNG010000290.1:0-6100 GCA_036495225.1 Galbitalea sp. | reverse complement strand
CGCGATTGCGCCGAAGCTCATCATCATCATGCTGATGACGCTCTTCGCCTTGACCATGCCGCCATAGAAAAACGCAAGGCCCGGGGTCATCAGAAGCACCATCGCTGCACCAACGATCAGCCACAGAGCATTGAGGTTGCTCGTAATGCCGTCCGTGGTCGCGTCGGTCAGAACTGATAGATCGACCATGTGAATTGTTTACCTCTCTTATAAAAGGGGAGCACCTTCAGCTTGCGTACAACGACAGTGGATCGTGTCGCCTCGGGTACAGGGCCAGTCTGGCCATCCCACGTTTCGGCAGACCTGTTGCTGGGTTTCGCGTTTGTTACGCAGTGCCGAGAAATGTAAACATCGTGTTTCGAGGTGCCTCGGGTTCGCTCACAACTCCCCCGTACGCTTGAACGCGTGAGACTTTTTCGCTCAGAGCGAGCGGCGGCCGTGATATTGATCCTCGCTGCGGCGGCCGGTCTCATCATCGCCAACACCGCGATTGGCCCCGCAGTCATTGATTTCACGCACGAGAAGGTCGGATTTCTCAGCATCGCGCACTGGGTCACCGACGGCCTTCTGGCGGTGTTTTTCTTCCTCGCGGCGATCGAGCTGAAGCACGAACTCACGTCCGGCGAGCTCAGTTCGGTTCGCAAGGCGATCGTGCCCGCAGCCGCAGCCGTGGGCGGTGTTGTGGCTCCCGCACTCATTTACCTCGCGGTAGTGCACGACAAAGCGCTGGCGATGGGATGGCCGATACCGACGGCAACGGACATCGCGTTCGCACTTGGCGTGCTCGCACTCGTCGGCGGACGGCTTCCGACTCGCGTGCGCGCGCTGCTTCTCGCACTTGCCGTGCTCGACGACCTCATCGCGATCCTGATCATCGCGATCTTCTTTACGACCGAGGTGGCGTGGATCCCGCTCCTCATAGCTGTACCAGTGGTGATCACATTCTGGCTCCTCAGTCGCGTACGGGCGCGGTGGTGGACGATCGCGCTGCTCATCGTCCTCGGGGTGGGGACCTGGGTGCTGGTTGCGTTGTCCGGTATCCATCCCACAGTTGCGGGAGTCGCGCTTGGCCTGGTCATGGCCGGCAAGCCCGGCATGAGAACGCGCCATGTGCTGGAGCCATTCTCGAACGGCATCATCCTGCCGGTGTTCGCATTTGTCGCGGCTCTCGTTGTGGTGCCGGGTGTCGGCATCGCGAACCTCAGCCCGGCGTTCTGGGGCATCGTGATCGCCCTGCCCGTCGGCAAGCTCATCGGAATTACGGCGGGTGCAGCGATAGCCATGGCGTTCACCCGGAGGCACGGCGCGACTCCCCCGATCGGAGACGTTGTGGTCGTCGCATCCCTCGGTGGTATCGGCTTCACGGTTTCGCTGCTGATGAATCAGCTTGCGTGGAAATCGAACCTCGAGTTGGTGGACGAGGGCACGCTCGCCGTCATCCTCGGGTCGGTGATCGCCGCGATCGTCGGCATCATCGTGACTTCCGCTCGAGCACGCACGTACAAGTAGACAGTTGGTTGAGTAGCGACGTGAAGCGCCGCGTAGCGAAACCGGGCTTGAGCGTTCCGCAGTACGAAAAGCGGCATGGATGTGCGCGTTCGGCCAGTTTGGGAGGAGATTTGGCCGTTTTCGGGACGATTTCTCCTCGTGTACGTGCGTTTAGCCGAAGATCCTCCTGAACACGCACGTTCTGCAGGATCAGGGCTTCAAAAACAGCCAAATTCTCCTGTTGGACGTGCGAACACCGAAATCATCCTGTTGACTGGCGCGAACGACTCGAAAACGGCCAAGTGTCTGCGAAACCGGGCCATCAGCGGATCAGTCCATGCCGCTTTTGTACCTCGGAACGCTCAACCTCGGTTTCGCGACGCGTGTCTGCGCGTCGCTACTCAACAACCGACGCTCGCTACGAGGTGAGCGCGATCATGCGAGACACCGCGCGCAGGTACTTCTTGCGGTAGCCCCCGGCGAGGAACTCCGGCGGGAACACCTGGTCGAGCGGAAGACCCGTCGCGAGGATGCGCACCTGCGCGTCGTAGAGGCGATCGACGAAGGCGACGAAACGCAGCGCGTCCGTTTGGTTTGCGAAGGTGTGCACGTCTGTGATGGCGACCGTGTCGATACCATCGACCAGCTGCACGTACCGCGACGGGTGCACCTTCGCGAGAGTTGCCAGCACCGACGAGAAGTCGTCAAGCGTGACGACGCCGTTGGTCGCGGCCAGCTCACGATCAAAGTCCTCTGGCGCGAGCGAGACAGCGTGGCCTTCGACATCCCGCCTCCGGTAGTCGAGACCATCGATTCGGATGATCTCGAACTTCGCGGCGAGAGCGTCGATCTCGCGCAGAAAGTCCTGTGCTGCGAAACGACCCTCGCCGAGGGCGTTCGGCGGCGTGTTCGATGTCGCCGCAAGCCGGGATCCGGATGCCACGAGGTCAGAAAGCAGACGGGACATCAAGCGGGTGTCTCCCGGGTCATCCAGTTCGAACTCGTCGATGCAGACCAGCGTCGCGCCCTTCAACAGCGCGACCGTCTGCTGGTAGCCGAGGGCGCCGACGAGCGCCGTGAACTCGATGAAAGTTCCGAAGTACTTGCGGCCAGGTGCCGCGTGCCAGAGCGCGGCGAGGAGATGCGTCTTGCCGACACCGAAACCACCGTCGAGGTACACGCCAGGCAGGCTGTCGCCGCCCTTTTTGCGGCCGAACAGACCGCCCTTGCCCGTCGTCCAGCCGGCTTCAAACTTGCGAATGGCGGCAACCGCCGCACCCTGCGATGGATAGTCCCGGTCTGGGCGGTACGAGTCGAGTGTCGCCCCCTGAAACTGACGTGGTGGCACGAGGTGCGCGACGATCTCTTGCCCGGTCAGCGTCGGGTTCCGGTCGGCCAACGCACCGGGTGTTGCGGGGAGAACGGCGGTCATGGCGTTGCCTCTGGGCTATGTGTCGAACTCTTACAGTCCACCCGTGCGATCGGGCGGCCACTCTCGTAGATTCGAATGGTCAGGTCAAGGATTCAACCCTAAACCGCGACGCTTGGCCCAAAATTCCGCTTGCACTACCCCGGAGGCTCATCAATGACTGTCGCAACCGACCCAGACGCCCGCTTTGCGCGCTACGCGCACCCCGAGCGCCTCGTCTCTACCGAGTGGCTCGAAGCCAACCTCGGCACTCCGGGTCTTGTCGTCGTCGAATCCGACGAAGACGTGTTGCTGTACGAGACGGGCCACATCAAGGACGCCGTCAAGATCGACTGGCACACCGACCTCAACGATCCGGTTGTTCGCGACTACGTCGATGGCGAAGGCTTTGCGAAACTCGCGGGCGGCAAGGGCATCTCGCGCGACTCGACCGTCGTCATCTACGGGGACAAGAACAACTGGTGGGCCGCGTACGCGCTCTGGGTGTTCACGCTGTTCGGCCACGAGGATGTCCGTCTACTCGACGGCGGCCGCGCCAAGTGGGAGGCGGAAGGCCGCGAGTACACGACCGACCCGGAGTCGGCCACTGCTGTCGACTACCCCGTAGTCGAGCGAAACGATGCTCCGATCCGTGCGTTCAAGGAGGATGTTCTCGAGCACCTCGGTAACCCGCTGATCGACGTTCGCTCGCCGGAAGAGTTCACGGGTGAGCGCACGACGGCTCCCGCATATCCAGAGGAGTCGACCCTGCGCGCCGGTCACATCCCAAGTGCACAGAATGTGCCGTGGGCGAAGGCCGTCGCCGAGGACTTCGGATTCAAGTCGCTGGACGAACTCAACGCCATCTACCGCGACGGCGCCGGGCTCAAAGACGGTGATAGCGTCATTGCTTATTGCAGGATCGGCGAGCGGTCGAGCCACACGTGGTTCGCACTCACCCATCTGCTCGGGTTTGAAGGGGTTCGCAACTATGACGGCTCATGGACGGAGTGGGGCAGCGCCGTGCGCGTCCCGATCGTCAAGGGCGCTGAGCCTGGAGACGTTCCTGCGTAGCTGCCCTTCGACGGGCTCAGGGACCGTGGCGGGGCGGGGCGTTCGATGAGCACGCCGCTGCCCGAGCAGCTCGAACAGATCAAGGTCGACTTTCACGAACTCGAGCTTCGCGATCGCCTGCAACTGTTGCTGGAGTTCTCGAACGAACTGCCCGACCTGCCCGAGCGATACAGCGAACACCCGGACCTCCTCGAGCGAGTTGAAGAGTGCCAGTCCCCCGTGTTCATGTTCGTCGAGGTCGATGACAACAGCGTCGTTCACCTCTTCGCCACGGCTCCGCGCGAAGCACCAACCACACGAGGATTCGCGTCGATTCTGGTGCAGGGTCTCGCCGGCCTGACTGCTGAACAGGTTCTGGATGTTCCGGACGACTTCCCGCAGGATCTCGGACTCACCGAGGCGGTCAGCCCACTCCGCGTTCGGGGAATGACCGCGATGCTCGCCCGCACCAAGCGCCAGGTGCGCGCGAAGACGGCCGCGTGATTCTGACTCGCGTCTATCCCGAGCGCGACGAGCCCATCGATCTCGACGCACCTGATGCACGCGATCGCCTCGCGCAGTTGTACCGGCCAGAACGAGCCGATTGGTTGCGCCTCAACCTCATCGGCAGCGTGAGTGGGAGCGCAACTGGCAGCGACGGCACCAGCGACACGCTGACGAATCCGGCGGATCGGGTCGTGCTCGGAGTCATCCGGATGCTCGCCGACGCCGTCCTGGTCGGCGCGGCCAGCGTTCGAGCCGAGGGATATTTCGTGCCGCGGAAGGCGGCGCTCGCGATCGTGACGAGCTCGGGTGACCTGACCGGTCACCGGATCACAAGCACCGGGCAACGTGGTCCACTCGTCGTGCTGTGTCCTGAGCGAGCACAACAACGGGCGGCCCACACGATCGGCGATCCGGATGCGCGCATCCTCGTGGTGCCGGACGACGAGGGCAGACTCGCCGCAGTTGACATCGTCGCCGCGCTGCGCGATGCCGGCTACGTTTCGATCGTCAGCGAGGGTGGACCCAGGCTCGCCGAACACCTGCTGAACGGAGGCGTCGTCGACGAGGTCTGCCTCACGACGAGCCCGCTCGTCAACGGCGTTGGGCTCCCCCTGTTCGGTGCGGACCAATTCGCCGCGCATCCGTTGAGCCTTGAGCAGCTCCTCGTCGACAACTCCAGCGGCATCTACGCGCGGTGGAAACTACTCCAAACGGCTTAGCCAACTCCCGATTGCAGAGTTCCAACGCTCTGGGTCGTAGTTCCACAACTTGGTGTGTCGTGCGACCGTGAACTCCTCATAAGTGACGATGTCGGGCCTTGCCTCGGCGAGAGCACGGGACGAACCCGCCGGCACATAGCCGTCGTCCACGCTGTGCAGAAGCAGGATTGGCAGGTCCAGTTCGTCCGCGCGTGCCACGAAGTCCAGGCGATCGAGCACAATCGGTTCGTCTATACCAACGAGCGGGGCTGCCCAACTGGCACTCAGCAGGCTGGTAGCGGCGGAGCGGACAGGGAAGGGAATGTGCAGCGCATCTGCCTGAAAATGGAGCGTCTCCGTCCAGTTGATGACCGGCGACTCGAGGATGAGTCCCTTGACCAGCGGGGCCCGGGATGACCGAGTCGCGATCTGCAGCGAAATGGCACCACCCATCGACCACCCCATGAGCACGATCTCGGTTGCGCCATGATCAACCGCAAAGTCGATCGCGGCTTCGATGTCTGGCCACTCCGTGTCGCCGAGCCCGTACCGGCCGTCATTGCTTCGCTGGGCATCCCCGTCGTTGCGGTATGAGACAAGCAGCGAGGTGTAGCCGCAACGGCTGGCCACATCAACTGCGCGCAGGCACTCCTGCCTGCGAACGCCTCTTCCGTGAACCCCGATGAGCCAACGGCCGCCCGATTCCCCGTCCGAACGGGATGCCGGGATGAGCCACGCTGGTGCCGGGCCGCTCGGGGCATCGACGACAACGTTTTCGAAGGGAAGTTCAAGCTCCTCGGGTTCGAGGTAGACCCAACCCGCTACGTATCCGCGCGTTGCCGACTCCAGGTTCCCGTAGTCGATCGCAAGCACCTCACGCCTGACCCAGGTCGGCCCGATCTCCAGGATCCGTCCGATCTTGGCGTGGCCGGAGCCTTCGGAGAAC
>DASXNG010000289.1:0-9238 GCA_036495225.1 Galbitalea sp. | reverse complement strand
CTCGACGTCGACACGAGCGCTCACATACTAATCCACCGCAGAAGCGCGACCCTGAGCACCGGATGAGGAGTGGATCGCGCCGCTCTCGAATCGAGTTCGCGCCGCCTCGACTACCGTGTGAACGCGACGCGCCCGTCAGGTTGAAGTCGACCAACCCATACGCTTCGCACTCCGAGTGAAGTGGTTCTGGGAGTCTCGAGCAGGTGCCTCGTCCACATCTGTACGTCGGCCGTATCCGTCGGCTTTGACGGATCGCTCGTCCACGGCACGACCCCCCGGTCGTAAGTCACCACGGCGACCTTCCCGTTGGCCTTCGCCTCGAGCGCGGCCCAGTCGAATGCGTTCGCGTCTTTGATGGTCACGACCTGCTCGTTGCACTCGGCGCGCAAAGTCAGAGCGTAGTTCGCTGGCGCGTCATTGCCGACCATCGCGATGTATTTTGCGTCGCCGGCAGCTGCGCAAATCCGCTCAATCTCCTGCGCCTGGTCGCTGCCCTCGACTGCAAAGAAGATCCTGCCCCACGGAAGGGCGACACCGACGAGGCAACCAATCAGCCCGACAATCGCGAGCGAACGCGACCATCGTTTGCGGCGCTCCCACAGCCATCGCACCGTGACTGCAGCAGCAAGCGCGAGCGTCGGTGTCAGCACGGGGAGCACCCGCCGGAAGGCCCAGATCTGATCCGGGGTGACGTTGACGAAGTCGATGTACAACAGCGCGACGAGCGCCGCGGTAGCGAGGATCACGGTGTGTGCCGCATTTCGCCGGGAGATCGCCCAATAGACCCAGACACACATTCCGACTATCGCCAAAGCCAGGAAAACCCACCCGAAATACCAGCCGAACCACCACAGCGAGTATTCGTCATAGCTGCGCGTCCCGTCGATCGGGAGACCGTCTTGCGCTTGAAGCACAGCAATCTCATGCACGTACTGTGGCGCCGAAACGAGATGGTTCACCATCCAGAGCGGTCGAGACATCCAGTAGACGAAGGCGATCGCCAGCGTTATCGTTACCGACCGCGCAATCACGGGTGATGCTTTCTTGTACTGCATCGGATCTCGTCCGAGCGGCGTGAAGGCGAGTACGAGCAGGATGGCAGTGAAGAGTGCAGTCGCGCCCCACAGCTCCGTTGGCATCGACCCCAGAGCGAGCAGATATTGGGTGTGATTGACTCTCAGGTCGACGATTCCGGCCACGATGAAAATCCATCCGCCGGCCGCGAATGCAAGCATGCGCCAGCGCAGGTGGTGATCGTCCTCAGATCTGCCAACTCCGATCATGACCAGGATGAGCCCAAGGAGCGCGCCCGTGAACGCGAGTGAACCATCGACTCTGGTCAGTCCGGCCATTCCCGCAAGAGAACCTGCAACCGCAAACTCTGCAATGCGCCGCGTGCCAAACGCACTCACCAGCCACGTCGCCGACGCGACGATCAACAGTGTCGCCATGACCTCCGTATACGAGGTTCGCGAAAGGTAGATGTATGGCATCGCGCAGGCGACCAGGCCGGCTGGCAGCAGTGACCAGTATGGCCCCAGAAAACGGCGGCCAAGGCCGTAGAGCGCGACCAACCCGACAGCCCCGACAACCAGGTTGACGATGTCGGCGCCGCCGACGCCGCCTATCCAATAGCCGAGTGCGAGGAGCGCAGGGAACCCGCTGCTGCCCTGCAGCCGAACCTCGTTGCCGCCGTTCGCCACAAACGGTCCAAAGTCAGCGGTCAGCCCCGGTATCGCGCTGGCCAGATGCTGCGCCGCACCGACGTCGATTGGGGACCCACCAGAGTGAGCCATGATGGCACCGGCCATCATGTAGATGCCAGGATCGCGAATCGCGTCCAGATACTGGCTCGCAAACGGGATGTTGATTCCCAGCCACACGACGGCGAGGCCGATCGCCGCCCAGGCGCCCGCGCGGTGGGGTCGATCGTTCGTCATCGCCTGCGGCATAAAGCGCCACACCGCGAAGAGAGCCAACGCCAGCAGCGGGATGAACGACCACCAGAACATGATGCGCAGAGTTCCACACACCGCTGCAACAGCGAACACCGTGCAGGCGATCATAACGATCCGGTCGGGAAGGCCGACGATCCCGCGACCGCGACTGCCTTCGGAAGAGCGGCCCAGGATCGTGCGGTCGATCGTGGCGACCGGTCGGACTGCCGTATCCGTCATGGCTACTCCGGGTTCTGGGACACGTCGGATTCGAGCTCGAGGTCGTGCGCAACCATCGCGGCGACGATCTGCTCGAATGTCTTCGTCGGCGCCCACCCGAGTCTGTCGCGCAGTTTTGCTGAGTCCCCGACGAACTCCGTTGCGTCCTTCGGGCGGATGAAGGCGGCATCCTGCTTCACATAACGGCGCCAGTCGGCGATGCCGGCAGCTGCGAATGCCGCTGCAACGAAGTCCTCGACCGAGTGCGCCTCGCCGGTAGCGATCACGAAGTCGTCAGCCGCGCCCTCTGAGATGAGCTGCATGGCGTGCGCGTAGTCCGGGGCCCAGCCCCAGTCGCGACGCGAGTCGAGGGCGCCGAGTACGAGGTCGTCCTGCTTGCCCGAGACAATGCGCGCCACGCCTTGAGTGATCTTTCGCGTGACAAAAGTGTCCGGGCGACGAGGGGACTCGTGGTTGTACAGGATGCAGCTGGAGGCAGCAAGACCCAGCTCGCGATATGCCCCAACCAGAAAGTGGGCGTACGCCTTGGCCGCACCGTACGGATTCAGCGCATTGATCGGGGTCGACTCGTTCTGGGGGGACTCGACGGGCGAACCGAAAATCTCGGCGCTCGATGCCTGCACGAAGCTGACCGACTTCCCCGCGTCGTGTTGCACCGCCAATGCGGCGTCGAGAAGTGTCGCCGCCGAGAACCCGGTGACGGATGCCGTGAGCAACGGGTCTTTCCACGACTGCGCAACCGAGGTGAGGCCACCCAGGTTGAAGACAGCGTCTGGCGAGACCTCGAGCACGATGCGACGAAGCCCATCGGTATCCGCAAGATCGCCTTCGACGAGCGTGACGGACGGGGTGCGCGCGAGGAGCTCGCGCGCGAGCCCATCGCCGTTGCGCACGAGTCCCACGACATGCCAGTTCTCCTCGACGAGTTCCCCCGCGAGGTAACTGCCGGTCTGGCCGGTGATCCCGGTGACGAAAGCCGTGCGCATCCGAAGTGAAGACTAGACGGTGTCGGTGCGAACGCGCTCGACGTCCGCATCCACCATCATCGACACGAGCGAAGGGAAGTCGACCTTGGGCTCCCAGCCCAGCTTCTCCTTCGCCTTGCTTGCATCACCGATGAGCAGGTCGACCTCGGCCGGACGGAAGAACTGCGGGTCCTGGTAGACGAGGGGCTCCCAGTCGGTGATGCCAACGTGGTTGAAGGCGATCTCGAGGAACTCGCGCACGGAGTGCGTCTGATTGGTCGAAACCACGTAGTCGTCGGCCTCGTCCTGCTGCAGCATCCGCCACATCGCGTCGACGTAGTCGCCTGCGAAACCCCAGTCGCGCTTGGCCTCGATGTTGCCGAGCGTGATCTTGTCCTGCTTGCCTGCCGCGATGCGTGCGACGGCGAGGCTGATCTTGCGAGTGACGAACTCCGGTCCGCGCATGGGGGACTCGTGGTTGAACAGGATGCCGCTCGACGCGTGCATCCCGTACGACTCGCGGTAGTTGATGGTCATGTAATGACCGAAGACCTTGGCGACGCCGTAGGGCGAACGCGGCCAGAGCAGTGTCGACTCGCTTTGCGGAACGTGCTGCACCTTGCCGAACATCTCTGAGCTCGAGGCCTGGTAGAAGCGAACGGAGCCCGTGTTCTTGCCCTCGAAGAGTCGAACCGCCTCGAGAACGTTCAGAACGCCTTTGCCCGTGACGTCGCTCGTCAGGAAGGCGTTCTCCCACGAGTAGGCGACGAACGAGATGGCGCCGAGGTTGTAGACCTCGTTGGGCTGGCTGGCTTCGAGCGCGCGCATAATGCTCGACATGTCGAGGAGGTCGCCCGTCAAGATCTTCACATCTGGCAGCTCCTTCTTCAGGAACTCGATCTTGGGGTTATTCTGCCCGCGAACGAGACCGAAGACCTCGTAGCCTTGGGAAAGGAGCAGCTTGCTGAGGTAATAGCCATCCTGACCGGTAACTCCGGTCACCAGAGCGCGCTTCATGAAACTCCATTTCCCAAATGTCGTGCGGGTACGGGCACGCGAAAACAAGCAAAATCGCGGCAGACCAGTGAGAAGTCTATCCGCCACCGGCTGCCCCACCCACCCGCGAGAGGTGTGAGGGCGAACCGGCATCCCCCAGGGAACGCCCGCCCACCGCGCCATAATGGTCTGATTGCCCACCGCCGAAAAGCTCGCCATCGAAAGCGCAGAAGAGTGAATTCACGACCCATCGTGCTCATCGACGCAACCGCAATCCCGGCAGACATTGGTGGGGTCGGGCGGTACGTCGAGGAGCTACTGGCGCGAGTCGATCCGACTGGGCCGCTCGAGTACGCGGTGGTCGCCCAGGCCGCGGCCGTCGAGAGGCTCGGCGCAATCGCGCCGAATGTCCGCGTCATTTCTGGACCGCACTGGATATCGAGCAGACCCCTGCGAATGATCTGGGAGCAGGTCTCGCTGCCGCGGTTGGCAGCGCGGCTTGGGGCTACGGTCATCCACTCCCCGCACTACACGATGCCCGTGTTCGCGGGTCGACCCGTCGTCGTGACACTGCACGATGCGACCTTCTTCTCTGATCCTGAAGTGCACAGTCGCGGCAAGCGCGTGTTCTTCCGCGCGTGGTCGCGGTATTCGCTGAAGCACGCCGCGGCGAGCATCGTGCCGAGCGCTGCAACGCGCGACGAGTTGGCTCGATACATCTCCCTGAACGTCGCGAGAGTCGTGGTCATCCATCATGGTGTGGACCTCGATCTCTTTCACCCACCGACCGGTGCGGAACGTGCCGCCGCCGCTGAACTGGTCGGCGCTGAGCACTGGATCGCCTTCCTCGGCACGCTTGAACCCCGGAAGAACGTTGGGGCACTCGTCCGTGCGTTCGGGGAGTTGGGTGACGACGTCCTCGCAAAGTTTCCCGACCTGCGGTTGGTACTCGCGGGAGCGAAGGGCTGGGACACCAGCCTGGCCGCGGCGATCGAGTCCTCGCCTCAAGCCGATCGCATCGTGCAAACCGGTTACGTGCCGGTCGAGGCCCTCACCGGGCTGCTCGGCGGATCCGTACTGGTCTGCTACCCCAGCCTCGGCGAAGGATTCGGGTTGCCCCTCCTCGAGGCGATGGCATGCGGAGCCAGCGTTCTGACCACGCCGCGTCTTGCGTTGCCGGAAGTGGGCGGCAATGCCGCGCTGTATTCTGAACCGGACGAGCACTCACTCGCCGCGTCCATCACGACGCTCGCGCTCGACGACGAGGAGCGCGCGAAGCTGTCAAGGCTCGCACGCGAGCGCGCACAGACTTTCAGTTGGTCCGCCACCGCGAACGCGCACGCTGCGGTTTTCGCCTCGGTCGTCGCCCATGACCATGCAATCAAGGACCCGAGTTCATGACCAAGATCCCCGCGCAGCGCGCGAGCGAACCGGTCTTCGGCGATGGCCTCGCGATCATCACTGTCACGTACTCCCCCGGCGAGACCATCAACCGATTTCTTGCCTCCGTACCCGCCGCGACGAAGTTGAAGCCCACCGTCATCCTGTCTGACAACGGATCTACGGATGGCTCGGTCGAAGCAGCGGAAAAGGCGTTCCCCTTCGCGAAGTTGCACCGCAACTCCGGCAACCTGGGCTACGGCGGAGCTGTCAATTCGGCGGTTGCGGAACTCGACGACGGCATCGGCTGGATCCTGGTCGTGAACCCGGACACCGAGTTCAGCGAAGGTTCGGTCGATCGTCTGCTGGAGGTTGCACAGGCTGACGAACGGGTGGGGTCGGTCGGCCCGCTGATCGTCACGGAGGACGGGATTCCTTACCCCTCGGCGCGTGCGCTCCCTTCGTTCCGCACCGGCATATTCCACGCACTCTTCTCCGGCATCTGGCCCAACAACCCGTGGAGTCGCGCCTACAGACAGGACGAGGTGGTCGAACACGGCGAACAGGTCTCGACCGGGTGGCTCTCTGGCGCGTGCGTGCTCGTCAGGCGCGTGGCCTTCGCGCAGGTCGGTGGCTTCGATGAGCGGTATTTCATGTACTTCGAAGATGTCGACCTCGGCAAGTCTCTCGGCGAGGCGGGCTGGATCAACACCTATGCGCCATCCGCACGCATCATGCACATCGGGGGCGAGACGGCATCCAAGTACCCGGTGCGAACACTGTCCGCCCACCACGACAGCGCGTACCGCTACATCGCGAAGAAGCATCCGGAATGGTGGCTGTTCCCGGTGCGAGTGGCCATCTGGACTGGTCTTAAGGTGCGCCAGTGGTCCATTCTTCGCAAGGCGAGACGCACGCACGACGCGTCTTCGTAATCGCCACCGGAGCGGGCGTTCGAGGCACGTTTAGCGAGTTGCGCGAGCCGGATTTCTCAGCCCCTGCAGGATGGCTCGATAGCGCTCGCCGATCACCGTCGATGAGTACGTCTGGGCGGTAGCGCGGGCTCCCGCCGCCAGAGTGGCGCGCAGATCCCGTTGTGACGCGAGCCGTTCGATCGCACTTCTCAACGCGGCAGAATCACCGGCCGGCGTGAGCAATCCGTTCGAGCCGTCGCGAATCACCTCGTTGATGCCCGGCACGTTCGACGCGACGATGGCAGCACCTGCGCCCATGGCCTCCAGCAGCGCGACCGGAAGACCGTCCTGGTCCCCTGACGCCGCCGGGACAGAGGGAAAAACACAGATGTCCGCGAGCAGGTACTGGGCGATGAGTTCGTCGCGACCAAGTTGCCCGACGAAAGTAACGGGCAGCGCCGCCGCGGCGTCCTCGAGCTGTGAGCGCAGCGGGCCATCGCCGACAACCGTGAGGTTCCACTCGGATGTTTCCAGCTCGCCGAGCGCGTCGAGAAGAACCGCGAGGCCTTTCTTTTCGACCAGGCGACCGACGAACAGGATCCGCACGTCGGTGCCAACTTTCCGCGGCCCGGCTGCTGCTGCAGCAGCACTGACTCGAACTAGATCTGCGCCCATCGGCAGAACGCTCACCGCGTTTTCTGGCGCCCCCAGCGCGATGACCCTCGCTCGCATGTCATCGTTCATGACCGTCACAGCGTCCGCTCGAGTCACGACACCGCTCTTGAGGGCACGAATGGGCGCGGCGTTCAGCGCGTAGAGGTCGCCGCCGAGTGTCGTCACCAATTTGGGAACCCCGCGCGCGGCAAATCGGGCAACTACCCCCTGGGGAATGATCCAGTGCACGTGCATGACATCGGGGCGAAAGTCCCTGACCGCGCGCCTGACCGCGCGATACTGCGCGAAGAGAAATGGCAACACCTGAAGCCAGTTCGCCGGGCGGGCGCGCAGGTTCTCGATGATGGCCCCGTGCGCAAGGCTCTCCGACCCGGCGAACCAATAGGGGTAACGCACCACGGTCAGGCCGTTGTCCTCCTCGCGCTCGGCACCACCCGGCACCCGAGGCACGACCACCATCACGTCGAAGTCGATCGCCTCCTCGATTGCGAGATCGCGAACAAATCCGGGCGTACCATCACCGCTCCTCGCGGGAAACGTCGAGGCAACAATCAGGAGGCGGGGGCGCATCGGCGACCTTTCACGCTAGGGCAAGCTGGCTGCGACGGACGTGGGCCCGATCCGCGTTCCCAGTCTAGGCAGCGGTTGGGGCGAGCCCGCTGGGCAATAATGAGCTACGACATGAACACGCTCACTCGCTTCCGCAAGCCGCTGCAATACATTCTCGCGATAGTCGCGATCGTCTGCATTGCCATCGTCGTTGCGAATAATTGGACGTCGTTCGTGGCGGCGGTCGCGAGCATGAACCCTGCCTGGATCTTCGGCTCGTTGCTGTTTGGAATTCTCGGGGTCGTGCTGTCGATGCTTGCGTGGCGATCGGTGGCGCGCGCCTTTGGATACCCGGTCAGCGTTCGCAGTAGCGCGAATATCGTCTTCATCTCCCAAATCGGCAAATACATCCCTGGAGGCGTCTGGCCCATCGTGGTGGGGAGCCGACTGGGAGCGGCGGCTGGCATTCCCGCGGTAACGACTGCAATCACGCTCATGGTGCAACTTCTGATGAGTGTTGCAACGGGCTGCGTCGTAGCAGTCGGGGTGCTGCTGACCTTCCCGACCCTCGCTGCCCACTACTGGTGGCTCATCGTCATCGTGCTCGTGGTCGGCATCGGCGCCTTGCTGCCGCCCGTTATGGCTCGATGGCTACGATTCGTTTTGAAGCTGCTGCGCCGCAGTGACCAGTTGCCGAGTGTCATCCGATTGGGCGATATGGGCGTGGCGACCCTGTGGTCGATCGGCAGCTGGGTCGCTTTCGGCCTCCATCTCTGGTGCATTCTGACCGCGCTGGATGGTGTGGATCCTGGCACCATCGTGCTGGCGATCTCCGGATATGCGCTCGCGTGGGTTGCCGGCTTCATCGCCATCCTTGCCCCGGCCGGCGCGGGTGTGCGCGAGGCAGTGCTTGGCCTGATCCTCGCCGCAAGTTTCACGACCAGTGACATCCTCGGGATTGTCCTCGTGAGTCGCTTTGTGCTGATCGTGGTCGACCTCGGCCTCTTCGCCTTCGCGCTCGCGACGTCCCGGCGTGTGCGGCACGACCCGACGCTTGCGATCATCGCCGCCGCGCAGGCCGCAGGAGCCACACAAACTGTGCAGCCGGCGGTCAAACCTGGCGATCCGGCTCAGCCAACAGCCGGCTGAGATATCCGCCGTAGCCGCTCTTCGCCAATGGAGCGGCAAGCTTCGCCAGCTGCTCGTCGTCGATCCAGCCCGCCCGCCATGCGACCTCTTCTATGCAGCCGATCTTGAAACCCTGCCGGTCTTCAATCACTCGCACGTACTCTGACGCCTGCATCATCGACTGGAACGTGCCGGTGTCGAGCCACGCCGTGCCCCGGTCGAGAATCTCGACACGCAGCGCACGCTCGTTCAGATAATGCTCATTGATCGCCGAGATTTCGAGCTCACCGCGTTCGCTCGGAACAATGGTTTTCGCAATCTTGACCACCGCATTGTCATAGAAGTAGAGGCCGGGCACCGCATAGTTGCTCTTGGGCGATGTGGGTTTCTCCTCGATCGACACCGCCGTGAGATTCTCGTCGAACTCCACCACGCCGTACGCGGAAGGGTTGGC
>DASXNG010000288.1:0-2278 GCA_036495225.1 Galbitalea sp. | reverse complement strand
GTTTGATTGCGTTGTGCGGGTTATTCGGGCCCGAACCGACTGGGGGACAGCGTCATAGCGGTCGGTTTGACGCGGCGCGCATCTCATCGAGCTCCTGGCTGATGGCGCGCGTAGAGGTCACCTCACAGCGGCCTGCAGCCGGAGCCATTTCGTGACGATCTCATGGCTGGAGGTTGCCACTTGGGGGACGTGCTCCAATTGCCCATCCGACCGCTGACCATTTCGGTCGAGTACGCTCAACTGGCGGTGCGCTGTTGGTGGCCACCCCGCGCGAAGGAAGCTCTGCGGTAAGCGATTTTGGACGCTGGGCCCGTTCATTGCGTTGACCACGGCCGCCACTTGCGAGACACGGCTCTCGGACTGCTCCCGAGCTCGCGGCGCTCGCCTGTCACACCCCATGCGACGGATCAATCAGGTAGCCGCTTCACTCAGTTCATGATCGAGGTGTCGTATTTACGCGACATCGCCAACTCCTCGTCCTCAAACCATCCGGTCCTCAGGACCTTGAGACAGACTGTGCGACTGCTGCTTAAAAGCTGTCAGTTCAACGTGTTTCGGCGTCCGCTTGCGTTAGATGCAACACAGTCCAGGCGCCGATCGAACCTAGGCCCCGACGAATGCGTCGAGTAGATGAACAACACCACTACCCCAGTGACAAGACAACCCTGGAGCCGAATATGAGCGCTTACATCACGGCCACCGGCAGCTTTCTCCCCGGCGACCCGGTGCCTAACGACGAAATAGAGGATTACATCGGAAAGGCGGGACGCTCGACCTCTGATCTCAAGGACATCACTCTCGCCAACTGCGGCATCAAAACGCGCCACTACGCGATCGATAAGAAACAGCAGACGGTGATTTCCAACGCGGCGATGGCGGCCAACGCCGTTCGGAGCGCAGCCGAGCGCGTCGGCCTCGGTCCCGACGATGTCGAATTGCTGTGTGCAGCCACCACGCTGCCGGACCTGATGGCGCCAGGACATGCCAGCATGGTGCACGGCGAGCTGGGCTACAGCCCCCTCGAAATCGCAACCCTGCACGGGATCTGCAGTTCAGGGATGATGGCGCTGAAGAACGCGTACCTGCAGGTGGCGATCGGTGAGAAGCGCACCGCGATCAGCGTGGCCAGCGAGTTCGCCTCCCGCTTCTTCAAGAACTCCCGTTACGAGGAGATGGGCGTTGTCGCCGAGGAGGGGACCCTCCCACTCGAAGCCGCATTCTTGCGCTACATGCTCTCGGATGGGGCCGGCGCAGTGGTAATCCAGGACGAGCCGAAAGCCGCTGGCATCAGCCTGCGCATCGACTGGATCTCGCTGACGTCGTACGCGAACACCGAGAAGACGTGTATGTACGGTGGCAGTCCGGACACGGGAGCTACGAAGTCATGGGGGGACTACCCGAACGCTTCGGTGGCCGCCGCCGACGGGGCGTTGGTCCTGCGACAGGACCTTTCCCTGCTGCCACATCTGGTGAAGGTGGGCGTCGACGAGTATGACCGCCTGCTCCGACTGGGCAAATTCGATCCGTCGACACTGACTTGGATCCCAGCACACTATTCGAGCGAGCGAATGAAAGACACTGTGATGAAGGAGTTCTCGCGACGCGGCATCGACGGTGGCCGGCCCGAAATGTGGTACAGCAACCTGACGAGCGTCGGAAACATCGGCAGCGCTTCCATTTACGTCATCCTCGACGAGATGATGGAGCAGAGTCTGATCAACGATGGCGACACGATGCTGTGCATGGTCCCGGAGTCCGGCCGGTTCGCGGTCTCGTTCATGCATCTCACCGCGGTGTCGTCGGAAACCCCACGGTGACCAGGGCGTCGGAAGCCGCCCCGACCGAGCGGCTGCACCATCGGGCAGTCGTCTACCTGTACACGCAGACCGGACAGTTGCGCGAGGTGGCCCAGGCATTGACCGCCCCGCTGGAAGCGCGTGGGTGGGACATCCGTTGGGTCGACGTGCGGCCGCGTGACGCTTTCCCGTTCCCCTGGCCGATTCGACGATTCTTCGGAGTGTTCCCGCAAGCGGTGGACCCGCAGGCGCTCGTGGAGCTCGTCGAGCCGGCGGGCGGTTTCGACACGGCTGCAGATGAATTGGTCATCCTGGCCTATCAGGTGTGGTACCTGGCGCCGTCGCTTCCAATCCGATCGCTGATGAAAACGCATCCCGAGGCGGTCCGGGGTCGCACCGTCGTCTCGCTGATCGCATGCCGCAACATGTGGTATTCGGCGGCAATTGAGGCGTCCGGGCTGCTGCGATCCGCGGGTGCCCGG
>DASXNG010000287.1:0-11031 GCA_036495225.1 Galbitalea sp. | reverse complement strand
GGCGATGCGGGAGCAGGGCTGGCCGGTGCTCGGAACGAAAGCGCGCTGGAGGCTTGGCGAACTCACCGTGACCTGGGCTGCGGTCGCCCCGAACGTGTAGCTAGCGCAGGCGCGGAATGCGCGGGATGTCCGCCTCGGCTCCCGCAGACGGAGGCACGATGACCTCCTGCGCCGCCGCGACAGAGACGTCATCGATGAGCACGATCAGCGAAGCCTCCGGGTCGACCGAGCGCTTGATGACTGCGAGCGCCACTGGCCCAAGTTCGTAGTGAATCGCGGATGACGTCACCTGGCCCACCGTCACGCCGTCTGCGACGACGGGCGATCCGTGCGGAGGCAAGACCCCCTCCGATCCGTCGAGATGCAGCATGACGAGCCGGCGCGGCGGATGCCCGAGGTTGTGCACCTTTGCCACCGTCTCCTGTCCGCGATAGCACCCCTTCGTCAGGTGGACCGCCGATCGGATCCAGTCCAGCTCGTGCGGAATCGAGCGCTCGTCTGCTTCCGTCGCGAGTCGCGGCCGCCAGGCTGCGATGCGCAACGCCTCAAGCGCGAGCGTGCCGGCCACCGGCAGCGCTGCCGCAGCATCGAGCGACGACCGTGGGATCAGAATCTCGCTGTAAGTCCAGAAGGCCGACGGATGCGCCGTGCTCAACGAATACTGGTGACCGCCGCGCACGACAGAGCTCCACGGATCGTGCCAGACCAGGGGCACGCCATTCGGTGCCGCCGCTTCGAGCGCCGGTGAGCCGAGGGTCCCGATCGTCGCGAAGTCGGATGTCACGTCGGAAACCTCGACACGCAACATGAAGCGCATCCGATCGAGCCACGCATGCAGGCCGGGGCCTTCGCTCGCCTCGAGCAGAAGCCACGCAGCGACTCCATCGTCGATCACCCGGATGTCGTACTCGAGGTGTCCGGTCGGGTCGAGCAGTAGGGTCTCGGCGGATTCGCCCGGCGCGAGCCGCGCGATCGACTGCGACGTCAGCGAGTCCAGCCAGGTCAGGCGATCCTCGCCCGTGATCGTCAGAACCGCGCGATCGGACAGGTCGACCACCGCTTCGCCCGCCGCCAAGCGCTTCTGTTCCCCGAGCGGATTACCGTAATGCTCAGGCGGCGAACCGACCGCGGCCGCCAGGCTCTCGAAACTATTCGACACGTTCGAGCCTTCCTGAGGAGTGAGTGCGCAGGTCCTGACCGAGTGCGGCAATGTCCCACGCCCACAACAGTGCGCCTTCGACCAGTCCGTAGATTCGAGTCGCTGCCGCGTACTCCTTGGCCGTGGCCGAGCGCATGACAGCATCCGTTGCAAGGTCGATGCGTGGCCCCTTGACCTGTCCGAGATACAACTCGTGGACGCCACCGGGATGCAGCAGCGAAACCTCGATATCGAATCCGCCGGCATCGTTGCGCAGGGTCTCGACGGCTTCCGCAGTAGTGAACGGCCTCTGGCCCACGCCCGGCAACATGGCGGGGCCGGGATCGCCCGCACCCAGCTTGCGACTCAAGCGCCAGTAACCCGACTCGGCGACAAGTGGTGTCTGGTTCTCCTGGTCGACGGCATCCGCGCTGCCAAGCAACCACGAGTACGACGAATAGTTCAGGTAGGGAAGGCCATCCTGACTGAAGGAGACGCGTTGGCCGAACTCGTGCTCGCGCACTTCGTCACCGATGTCGTAGTGCACGACACCTGTGCCCTCCCAGATGCCAAGCAACCAAGAGAGCGGTCCGATTTCAGCCGGCAGACTGGCGTCCAGGTCAAACATGGGCGCGGGCTAGCGCTGCCCCTTGAACAGACTCACCAGCACAGTGATGGACACGAAGGCAATCGCAAGAACTGCGAGCCCCAGGAGACCAACGAAGGTGAGCTCAAGCGCGACGACCATGTAAGAATCCTACGCGTGTGCGCGGGTCAGACGTGCAGCAACGCAAGCACCGCCGTGGCGATCGCCAACAGGATGACTGAGCCTCCGATGCTCAGCAACATCCTCACAACCAGGCCCTGTTTGCTTGGCAGGGCGAGCTGCACGATGCAGGTGATCAGAACGGCGCCCGCGAGCGTAAGCCCGAGCCAGCGGTAATATCCGGAAGGCTCGGCCAGAATGCCGATGAGCACAATCCCGACGATGACAGCCAGCCAGACGGGAACAATGCTCGAAAGTCGTGACGTCACCTGACCATGGTATGGCGCTTGTAGACTGTGCAACACGCACTTTGGAGGACCCGTGGCGCAGTTGTTGATCCTGACCTCTGCGGTCGACACTGAGGTTCTGCCCGCACTTGGCCTGCTTAGTCATCGCACGCGCCAAATTCCGGCGTCGCCCGCCTCGCTCATCAGCGCCCCGACCTGCGACCTCATTTTCGTGGATGCCCGCTCCGACCTTGCGAGCGCGAAGTCTCTGTGCAAGATCCTCAATACGACCGGACTCAACGTGCCTCTGATGCTCGTTCTGACCGAGGGCGGTCTGACGGCTGTCAGCCCAGACTGGGGCGTCGACGATGTCGTGCTCGAGACAGCGGGACCGGCCGAAGTCGATGCTCGCATCCGCCTCGTCATCGGGCGATCAGTCGAAGACAAATCGAACTCGAAGATCCAGGCATCTGGCGTCGTCATCGACGAAGCCAGCTACTCGGCCAAGGTGCACGGGCGCCCCCTCGATCTCACGTTCAAGGAGTTCGAGCTACTCCGATTCTTCGCTACCCATCCTTCTCGGGTGTTCACTCGCGAGCAGCTGCTGAGCGAGGTGTGGGGCTACGACTACTTCGGCGGAACCCGCACCGTCGACGTTCACGTCCGTCGACTTCGGGCGAAGCTCGGTGACCTCGAGTCACTGATCGGAACCGTGCGAAACGTCGGCTATCGCTTCAACGTGTACGAAGAAGAAAATGAACGACTCACCGCGATCGGTTCCTGACTGGATCACCAGTCTCGCCGCTAAAGCGCGGCAGGTCGACGGAGCCCCGCCGTTCTCCGACCAGGCGCTCGTCGACTACCGCACGGGTGTTCGCGAACTCGTTGCGCTGGACGAGGTTGCCGCGGCTCTCGTCTCGGCAACGGAGGCCGAGTTCGTCGTGAATCCGGATGCGCGGGGGCACCGCCTCGGAACCAGACTCCTCGAAACCCTGCTCGACGAGGGCGCAACGCTGTTCTGGGCACACGGCGACCACCCCGCGGCGAGAGCGCTGGCGGCGAGCCACGGGCTCATCCCGGTGCGCGAGCTGCTGCACTTTGTTCAGGGGCTCGAGCTCGTCGAGACCGCACGCACGGGTTACCACGCGGGTGAGGTCTCGACTTCGCTCGACCCCCTGACGCTGGACCCACTGAAGCTCGACCTCTTTCGCCCAGGCCAGGACGAAGCGGAGTGGGTTGCGCTCAACGCCCTGATCTTCCGCGGGCATCCCGAGCAGGGCTCTGTGACGCAGAACGATCTCGAAGAGCTCGAGACCGAGCCATGGTTCAGCGCCGACAACTTCCTCGTTCTGTGGGACGACGGCCGGATGATCGGCTACTGCTGGCTCAAGATCGAGGGAGATCGTGGCGAGTTCTACGTCGTCGGCGTACACCCCGACTACCAGGGCAGGAAGCTCGGCAGCCTCCTCTTCGAGGCGGGACTGTCCCGGCTGCGCGAGTTGGGCATCCGCAGTTCGCATCTCTACGTTGAGGGCGATAATGCCCCCGCACTTGCCCTGTACCGTTCCCGCGGTTTCGCCCAGGACTCAATCGACATCCAGTACGCGTCGCTCACCTGATCCGAACGAGAGGGTTAAGCCCTCGTTTACCGGCAGGGATGCCAGTATGGACAGATGGAAACCGAGGCATATGTCGGGGATGCGGCGGTCGGCGCAGACTACGACGATGACTTTGATGACGAGTCGTCTTCTGAAGACGACGGCACCCTCCCCGCAGACCGATATCTCGACCGGGAACTGAGCTGGCTCGCCTTCAACCAGCGCGTTCTGGAGCTCGCGGAAGACGAGCAGGTTCCGCTTCTCGAGCGAGTCAACTTCCTCGCGATTTTCGCGAGCAACCTCGACGAGTTCTTCATGGTGCGGGTCGCCGGCCTGAAGCGCCGCATCGTGACGGGGCTCGCTGTGCCAACCAATGTCGGGCGCAGCCCATCGGAGGTGCTGTCCGACATTGGTGCGCTTGCGCACAAACTGCAGGAGCGGCACGCCCGCGCCTTCGTGGATGTCATCAAGCCCATGCTCGACGACGAGGGAATCCACGTCGAGACGTGGGCCGACCTCAACGAAAACGACCGCGCCCAGGTCGACGAGATCTTCTCGAACCAGATCTTCCCGGTTCTGATGCCACTGGCGGTCGACCCGGCGCATCCGTTCCCCTATATCTCGGGACTTTCGCTCAACCTGTCGGTACGCGTGCGCAACCAGCGGACGGCACGAACCGAGTTCGCCCGCATCAAGGTGCCACCGCTGCTTGCGCGTTTCGTGCAGCTGCCAGATGACGGCACCGGGCGCATGCGGTTCATCCCGCTTGAAGATCTGATCGGCAACCACCTCGAGGAACTCTTCCCCGGGATGGAGATCCTTGAACACCACGAGTTCCGTGTCACTCGCAACGAGGACGTCGAGATCGAAGAGGACGAGTCGGAGAACCTCATCCAGGCACTCGAGAAGGGCCTGTTGCAACGCAGGTTCGGGCCGCCGATCCGCCTCGAGGTGACCAACGGGATGGATGACACTACGCTCAGCCTGCTCATGCAGGAGCTCTCCGTCACCGACGACGAGGTCTATCGCCTGCCTTCGCCGATCGGTCTCGGCGGCCTGTTCGATATCGCGAAGATCGACCGCCCGAGCCTCAAGTACCCGAAGCAGCTACCGCAGACGAGCGTTTCCCTCATCCCGACGGAGCCGACAGAAGTACCAGATATCTTCGCGTCGATCACTCGCCAGGACATCCTTCTGCACCATCCGTATGAGTCGTTTGCAACCAGTGTTCAGACGTTTCTTGAGCAGGCCGCGGCCGACCCAAACGTGCTCGCCATCAAGCAGACCCTGTATCGAACCAGCGGTGACAGTCCGATCGTCGAGGCGCTCATCGCCGCCGCCGAGGCCGGCAAGCAGGTGCTCGCACTGGTCGAGATCAAGGCGCGGTTCGACGAAACCGCGAACATCAGCTGGGCGCGCAAGCTTGAGAAGGCCGGCGTGCACGTCGTCTACGGGCTGGTCGGCCTGAAGACCCATTGCAAGCTCGCACTCGTCATCCGGCAGGAGAACGACAAGGCGCTCAAGAGCTACAGCCACATCGGCACGGGCAACTACAACCCGAAGACCAGCCGCATCTACGAGGACTACGGCCTGCTGACCGATAGCGACACCGTCGGCAAAGACCTCACGAGGCTCTTCAACGAACTGTCCGGTTACGCGATCGAGAAGAAGTTCAAGCGTCTGCTCGTTGCCCCGCTGCATTTGCGAAATGGCCTTCTCAAGCGGATCCGCCAGGAGACCGAGAATGCGCGCAACGGCCTGCCGTCTGGCATTCGATTCAAGGTCAATGCCATCGTCGACGAGGCCATCATTGATGCGCTGTATCGCGCAAACAATGCCGGTGTTCCGATCGACATCGTCGTGCGAGGCATCTGCTCGCTGAAACCTGGACAGCCGGGCCTGAGCGAGAACATCCGCGTACGGTCGATCCTCGGACGCTACCTCGAGCATTCGCGCATCTTCTCGTTCGTCAATGCTGGCGAGCCGCAGGTGTATATCGGCAGCGCGGACATGATGCATCGCAACCTCGATCGAAGAGTCGAGGCGCTCGTTCGGCTCACGGAGCCGGCACACCTCGCGGAGATCGAGCGGAATTTCGAGTTGCAACTTTCAGACCAGACCGCATCGTGGTGGCTGGACGAATCGGGCGTTTGGGCTCACCACTCGGTCGCAGAGGATGGAAGACCCCTCGACGACAGTCAGGATGTCATCATGCGTGAAATCTCGCAGCGGCGACGGATCGGAATTCTTCGATGACGATTGCACCACCCGTGCTCGCGGCCGGCGCAGTCTGCTGGCGCATCGTGGGTGGCAAGGTCAGAATCCTGCTCGTGCACCGCACACAACACAAGGACATCTCCCTGCCCAAGGGCAAGGTTGATCCCGGCGAGATGCTTCCGCAGACCGCGGTTCGGGAGATCGCTGAGGAGACCGGCCTCGTCATCGGCCTCGGCGCTCCACTCGGCCAAGTCGAGTACAAGATTCCGAGCGGGCGCGACAAGATCGTCTACTACTGGTCTGCCGAAGTCGACGCGCACGCTGTCGAGACCGCGAGATTCACTCCGAACGACGAGATCGCGGCGCTTGAGTGGGTCTCGATCGCTAAGGCGCGCACCATCCTGAGCTATCCGCACGACATCGAAATCGTCGATGTGCTCGACGAGCGGATTCGCGCGGGACGCGCCCGCACGTTCGCGATGATCGTCGTTCGCCACGGCAAGGCGGTGCCGCACGAAGCATGGGACGGACCGGATGCGACGAGGCCGCTGCTTCTGCGCGGTATGTCGCAGGCGACGAGCATCGCCCCGGGGATCGCCGCCTATCGTCCGCAGAGAATCATCACGAGCACCGCGGTTCGCTGCGTCGCGACTATTTCTCCGCTCGCCGCCCTCACCGGGCTCGTCCCGAAGGAGTCTGCGGCAATCAGCCAGGACGCGTACCACCGTGGCGACGCAACCGTGGCCCGAATGATCGCCAAAAGGATGAAGGACAAGAAGACTGTCGTACTGTGCAGCCACGGCCCGGTCATCCCAGTGATCATTGATGAAATCGCTGAGCTGACGGGCACGCCGGAGACAACTGACTTACTTTCGATGGGCTCGCTTGCGACCGGGGAGTTCTCGGTTCTGCATGTATCTACAGAACATCCGAAGTCCGGAATTGTCGCCCTGGAAACGCACGCGCCGACGCCCGAATAAGCGGCGAGCAGAGGACGTAATTTACCATCGGCACCTAGTGGCTACCTCGCGTTAACCTCTCGTTCACCTGTTCTCCTGTGTCCGGTAAGACGCCGCACATAATCTCGCTCTGGGTCGGCACCGACCCATGCCGTGTGCCCCTTTGCGAACTTGTTCCTTGGGGTGCGCGCACACGTCAAACCTGAAAGGTACACAGTGAAGCTCAAGAATGTGGCAGCGGTGGGCACTCTCGCCCTCGTCACCGCGATTGCACTCTCGTCATGCAGCTCTCCAAGCTCCACCCCCGCCCCTTCCAAGACGCCGGCTGTCGACCTCAGCTCGCTCACGGGGACGCTCACCTCGGGCGGTTCAAGCGCACAGGCCAACGCTCAGGCTGCATGGACGTCCGCGTTCACTGCCCAGGCCACGGGCGTCACCATCAACTACGACAAGTCGCAGGGCTCGGGCGGTGGCGTCACCAACTGGCTCTCCGGCAGCTACGACTTCGCCGGCACAGACTCTTCCCTGAAGCCGGACCAGGTCACCTCCGCCGAGACCACGTGCGGTGCTGGTGGCGGAATCGACCTCCCGGTGTACCTCTCGGGTGTTGCGATCATCTTCAACCTGCCAGGCGTGACCAAGCTCAACCTCGACTCGGCCACCATCGCGAAGATCTTCTCCAAGAAGATCACCACGTGGAACGACCCGGCCATCGTCGCCCTGAACTCAGGCGTCACGCTTCCGGCTGAGAAGATCACGCCGGTTGTTCGTTCGGACGGGTCCGGCACGACCGCAAACTTCACCACCTACCTGAGCGACACGCAGCCGTCACTCTGGACCTACCCGGTTTCGACCGCGTGGCCAGTCACCGGCGAGAGCGCACAGCAGGGTGGATCGGGCGTTGTCTCCACAGTCGCAGCAGGCAAGGGCACCATCGGATACGCGGACCAGAGCTCAGTCGGCACGGCAGCCAAGGCAGCCATCCAGCTCGGCACCACTGGCACGACGTTCGTCGAGTACAGCGCAACCGGCGCGACCAAGGCGTTCGTTGACGCGGCGACCACCACGCCGACCAGCGCCAAGGGCGACCTGAGCCAGACCATCGCGTACGCGAAGATCACCAGCTCGGGCGCATACCCGATCCCGCTGCTCTCCTACGATGTCATCTGCAGCACGTTCAAGGACGCGGCGCAGGCGAAGCTCGCGAAGGCATACATCGGCTTCATCGAGACGGCAACCGGCCAGGCTGTCGCCGCGAAGAACGCTGGCTCTGCACCGCTGCCAGCAGCTATCCTCGCAGATGCGCAGACCAGCCTGAAGCTGGTTAAGTAGGACATATATCCCGCTCGTCTGGCCTGTAACGGGCAGCTAGCTCAAGAAAGAACAAAGTGAGCGAACCACCCGCATCACCGTCCGAGCCTCAGGGCTACAACGGTGCAGGCCAGACGACAAGGACCATCGCAACAAACGGCCGACCTGGCGCCTCCAACGGGAGCGCCAGGTCGGGTCGTGCAAAGTCCCGTCCCGCCGACCGGATCTTCCTCGGCCTTTCCACGGGCGCAGCCGCGTCGATCATGGTCATCCTGGCTGGCGTTGCCCTCTTCCTGATCGTGCAGTCCATCCCGGCCATCAGCGCCGACTGGCACACCAGCGCCTCGCTGAACAGCGGCCCAACCGCCAATCAGGCGAGCTTCTGGACCTACGTTGCTCCCCTCGTCTGGGGCACCGTCTTCGTCTCAGCGCTCGCACTCATCATGGGCACGCCTGTCGCGATCGGAATCGCGCTATTCATCTCGCACTACGCACCGCGGAGAGTTGCGGGCGTTCTCGGCTATCTCGTAGACCTGCTTGCGGCCGTACCATCCATCGTCTTCGGACTTTGGGGCATTCTGGTCATCCGGCCGTTCCTGTTGCCGCTTGAAACCTGGCTGAACCATAACCTCGGGTGGTTCCCGTTGTTCAGTGGCCAGGCATCCGCGACCGGTTCGACCCTCTTCGCCGGTGCAGTCGTTCTCGCGGTCATGATCCTGCCGATCATCACCTCAATATCGCGCGAGATTTTCCTACAGACTCCTCGCCTCCACGAGGAAGCCGCTCTGGCTCTCGGCGCGACCAAGTGGGAAATGATCAAACTGTCGGTCTTCCCGTATGCGCGCTCAGGTGTCGTGAGCGCGACTCTCCTCGGTCTCGGTCGCGCGCTCGGCGAGACCATGGCGATTGCGCTCATCGTGTCGCCCTCACTGATCTTCTCGCTCAAGATCCTCACGGACGGCGAAAACTCTCAGACGGTCGCGGCCAACATCGCACTGAACTTCCCCATCTCGGACACTCTTCAACGCCAAGCCCTCATCGGCACGGGCCTCATCCTCTTCGTGATCTCCCTCGCGGTGAACCTAGTCGCGCGCGTCATCGTGACGCGCACTAGTCCCGGCGCAAAGGGTCGCAAGGCGAAGCGGGACATCGCCCAGCTGCCGCCGTCCGACCCGAGCACAGTGCTCGCACTGGACGATGCCTCACGGAGCCCTGTTGATTTCCTTGAGAGGGACGGAGTCTCCAAGTCATGACCGCCCCATCATCCACGCGCTCAAGCGTTCCCCGCGGCCCGATCGTCAATTCCCTGAAGAGCGGGCAGCTGCCGCGATTCATAGAAGGGATCACGCTCGGCGTAGTTCTCCTGGTGTCCGCCGGGGTCTTTGCGCTGATCGGATTCAGCATCGTCGGATGGCTGGTGGTGAGTGCCATCGTCTACCTGCTGGCCATCGGCATCATGTCGAGCCTTGTCGAGAATCGGCGAAAGGCGACAGACCGAGTCATCCGTGGTCTCGTCACCGTCGCCTTCCTGTTGGCCCTCATTCCGCTGGTGTCGACTCTGCTGACCGTGATCATCCGCGGCATCGGCGTCGTGAATTGGCAGTTCATCACCACGACGACCTCGCACGTCTTCAACCCGACGACACTCACGGTCACGACGACGACCGGTGCCCTTCAGGCCATCGTCGGCACGCTCATCATCACCGGAATCGCAGCGCTCATCTCGATTCCGATCGGCATCCTGACAGCGATCTACCTGGTCGAATACGCGCTGCCGACACAGTGGATGGCGCGAACCGTCACGTTCCTCGTGGACGTTATGACTGGCATCCCATCGATCGTCGCTGGCCTCTTCGCCTTCTCCCTTTTCTCACTCCTGTTCGGCCCGAAGGCCTTCAGCGGATTCTCAGCAGCTGTCGCTCTGTCGGTTCTGATGATCCCGATCGTCGTGCGCTCGAGCGAGGAAATGCTCAAGCTGGTGTCGATGGAACTGCGCGAGGCCTCGTACGCACTTGGCGTGTCAAAATTCCTGACCATTACTAAGGTCGTGCTGCCGACGGCGATCGCCGGTCTGATCACCGGTGTGATGCTCGCTATCGCTCGTGTCGTCGGCGAGACGGCCCCGATCTTCATGGCGGCGAGCTTCACCGACAACTTCAATGCCAACCCGTTCAATGGGCCGATGCAAACCCTGCCGGTCATGGCGTACACGGGCTACAAGTTCCCTGGCAACGACATCCAGGCCTCCATCGACTCGGCTTGGGGTGCTGCGCTGCTGCTGATCATCCTCGTCGTGATCCTCAACCTCATTGCACGTATCGTGGCTAGGGTGTTCGCGCCCAAGGGCCTGCGATAGACCACCCGAATCAGAAGGAAACCAGAGCCAAGTGTCCAAGCGTATTGAAGTCAAGGACCTCAACGTCTACTACGGCGACTTCCTTGCGGTCGAGGACGTCTCGATCACCATCGAGCCACGCACTGTCACGGCCTTCATCGGCCCAAGCGGATGTGGCAAGTCGACGTTCTTGCGCACGCTCAACCGCATGCACGAGGTCATCCCCGGCGCCTATGTCAAGGGCGAGGTGTTCATCGACGGCAACGACCTCTACGCGTCCGGCGTAGACCCGGTGCTGGTGCGTCGTCAGGTCGGCATGGTCTTCCAGCGTCCGAACCCGTTCCCGACGATGTCGATCCGCGACAACGTACTTGCGGGTGTCAAGCTCAACAACCGCAGAATCTCGAAGACGGATGCGGATGAACTCGTCGAGAAATCACTCATCGGTGCAAACCTCTGGAATGAGGTCAAGGACCGCCT
>DASXNG010000286.1:0-15983 GCA_036495225.1 Galbitalea sp. | reverse complement strand
TGTCGTGCGTGAGATTTCGACAGGCTCAATCCCCGAATGGCTTACCCGCGTCCCCGAGGAACGGCTCAGTCCCGAGAGACTAGCGCCGCGCTACTTCTTCGCGCTGAGCTGCTCGATGATGGCCTGCGACACGTCGTGCATGGTCAGTCGGCGGTCCATCGACGCCTTCTGGATCCAGCGGAAAGCCTCAGGCTCGGTAAGCCCCATCTTCTCGTTCAGGAGACCCTTTGCGCGGTCGACGAGCTTGCGAGTTTCGAAGCGCTCCACCAGGTCGGAAACTTCGGCCTCGAGCGTGATGATCTGCGCGTAACGTGCCAGCGCAATCTCGATGGCTGGCAGCAGGTCGTTGGGCGTGAACGGCTTGACCACGTAGGCCAGAGCACCAGCCTCGCTGGCCCGCTCGACGAGCTCCTTCTGGCTGAACGCGGTCAGCAACACGACGGGAGCGATGTGCGCCTTAGACAGGCGCTCTGCGGCGGAGATTCCATCGAGCTGAGGCATCTTGACGTCCATGATCACCAAATCCGGACGCAACTCGGTCGCAAGCGCGACGGCGGTCTCACCGTCGGCTGCCTCGCCAACGACTTCAAATCCGTTGTCGCGCAGAGTCTCAACGATGTCGAGCCTGATCAGCGATTCGTCTTCTGCGACGACTACTCGTCTCGGTGCCGGGGAAGTGGATGCCTGATCGCTCACGTTCCAACCCTACGGTATTGTTTGCAGCGTTGTTGTGCGCCGGATTGGCGGAATGGCAGACGCGGAGCACTCAAAATGCTTTGTCCGAAAGGGCGTGCGGGTTCAAGTCCCGCATCCGGCACAACGTGGGGCGAGAGCCCCCAAATTGGCTCAGATCATGACGAGCCGCGAACGTGACATCGGGTTAACGCGAGTTGCCCACAATTGCGGGGTTCAGGCGATCGAACCCCACAAAAGTGGGCAACTCACGAATACGAACGACTTAGTCGTGGTGTGCAGGCTCCGGCGCGTTTGCAGCCGAGCCAACGATGTGCACGCGCAGGTCGTTGGTGGTTCCGGACACCCCTGGAGGGGAACCGGAGATCACAACGACCTTGTCACCGGTCTCAGCGAGACCCTCGCCCAGGAGGATTTCGTCGACCTGGTGGTACATGGCATCCGTGTGAGCCACGCGATCGACCACGAACGACTCGATGCCCCAGAACAGCGACATACGGCGACGGATGGCTGGATCCGGCGTAAACGCCTTCATCGGCACCCGGTAGCGAAGGCGCGACATGCGACGCGCAGCATCACCCGACTCCGTGAACACGCAGACGAATTTCGCCTCAACGAAGTCGGCGACCTCGACGGCGGCGAGAGTGATCGCGCCGCCCTGCGTGCGCGGCTTGGTGCCGAGCGGTGGGATGCGCTCGAGGCCGTGGTCCTCGGTCGACTCGACGATGCGGGCCATGGTCTGCACGGTGATCACCGGGTACGCGCCAACGGATGTCTCGCCCGAAAGCATGACCGCGTCCGCGCCATCCAATACCGCATTCGCGACGTCGGATGTTTCTGCACGAGTAGGCACGGGCGAAGAGATCATCGACTCGAGCATTTGCGTCGCCACGATGACCGGCTTGGCCATGCGACGAGCTAGTTCGACCGCGCGCTTCTGCACAATCGGCACCGCCTCCAGCGGCAGTTCGACACCGAGGTCGCCGCGGGCGACCATGATCGAGTCGAAGGCATCGATGATGGCCTCGAGGTTGTCGACGGCCTGCGGCTTTTCGATCTTGGCGATGACCGGGACCTTGCGGCCCTCCTCCTCCATGATCTCGTGCACCCGCGTGATGTCGCTCGCGTCACGCACGAAGGAGAGCGCGATCAGGTCGCAACCGAGGCGGAGACCCCAGCGGAGGTCATCCTCGTCCTTCTCCGAAAGCGCGGGCACGTTTACCGCCACGCCCGGCAGGTTAATTCCCTTGTTGTTCGACACCGGGCCGGCAACGATGACCTCGGTCGTCACGACTGTGCCATCCGTTTCGAGAACCTTGACCTTGACCTTGCCGTCATCGATGAGCAGGAAGTCCCCGGGCGACACGTCCTGGGGAAGCCCCTTGAAGGTCGTGCCAGAAAGCTCCTTGGTGCCGATCACCTCTTCCGTCGTGATCTTGAAGATGTCGCCTACTGCGAGTTCGTAGGGGCCCGCCTCGAACTTGCCGAGGCGAATCTTCGGACCCTGCAGGTCAACCAGAACCGCGACCGCGCGGCCGGAATCCTCTGCTGCCTGCCGGACGTTCTTGTAAACCTCTTCGTGCACGTCGTATGAACCATGGCTCAGGTTCATTCGGGCGACATCGACCCCGGCATCGATGATCGCCCTGATGTTCTCGTAGCTCGACGTGGCTGGGCCAAGTGTCGCGACGATTTTCGCTCGTCTCATTGGGTCCTTCTGTTGTGGTGGTGGTAGAGATATGAGGCTTTAGAGTGCGATCGCAACATCGGTCGGCTTGACCGGGAAGGGCAGTTCCGTCTCGCCCTCGAGAAAACGATCGACAGCGGATGCCGCGGCGCGACCCTCCGCAATCGCCCAGACGATGAGCGACTGGCCACGTCCCGCGTCGCCTGCAACAAAGACGCCCGACTCACTGGTTTCGTACTGGCCATCGCGGGCAACGTTACCCCGCTCATCGAACGGCAGGTGAAGCTGAGCGTCGATGGTCTGCTGCTCCGGGCCGGTGAAACCGAGGGCGAGCAACACCAGGTCCGCGGGAATGTCGCGCTCTGTGCCGGCCTTCGGTACACGCCGTCCGTCGAGGTACTCCGTCTCGGCGACGCGGATGCCGCGAACCTCACCGACCTCGTTCGAGAGGAACTCGACGGTCGAAGCGAGGTAGACGCGCTCTCCACCCTCCTCGTGTGCGCTGGAGACCTCGAACAGGTTCGGGGTCATCGGCCACGGCTGCGTCGCTGGGCGCTCCGTTGGTGGCTGCACGCCGATGGCGAGGTTGGTGACAGATAAAGCTCCCTGGCGGTGGGCTGTTCCGATGCAGTCTGCGCCGGTGTCTCCACCGCCAAGGACAACTACGTGCTTGCCTTCTGCGGTCAGCTGCTCGACGACCGTGTCGCCGGCGCCGACCTTGTTCTGCTGAACCAGGTATTCCATGGCGAAGTGCACGCCGAGAAGGTCACGCCCAGGAACGGGAAGATCGCGTGGCACCATCGCGCCGGTCGCGACGATCACGGCGTCGTAACGCGACTTGAGGTCGTCCCAGGTGATATCGACGCCGATCTCGACTCCCGCGCGGAAACGCGTGCCCTCGGCCTGCATCTGCGCGAGGCGCGTTTCGAGGTGCTTCTTCTCCATCTTGAAGTCCGGGATGCCGTAGCGCAGCAGGCCGCCGATGCGGTCATCGCGCTCGTACACCGCCACCGTGTGGCCAGCTCGCGTGAGCTGCTGGGCGGCAGCCAGACCAGCAGGGCCAGAACCCACGACCGCCACGGTCTTACCGGTCAGCCGCTCGGGCGGATGTGGAGTGACCCAGCCGTTCGCGAACGCCTGGTCGATGATCGAAACTTCGACCTGCTTGATGGTGACCGGGTCCTGGCTGATGCCGAGCACACAGGATGACTCGCAAGGGGCCGGGCACAGGCGACCGGTGAACTCTGGGAAGTTGTTGGTCGAGTGCAGACGTTCGATCGCAGCGCGACCCTCATCCCGCCAGGTTAGGTCGTTCCACTCCGGAATCAGGTTGCCGAGCGGGCAACCCTGATGGCAGAACGGGATGCCGCAGTCCATGCAGCGCCCGGCCTGGCGTTTCAGCGTGGCCGCGTCGCCCTGCTCGTAGACCTCTTTCCAGTCCATGAGTCGCAGCGCGACGGGGCGCCTCGGCGGCGTTTCGCGCTCTGGCGTCTTGAGGAAACCCTTCGGGTCAGCCACCGGTCACCTCCATAATGCGGGACCAGACGACATCGCCATCGGGGTCCAGTCCTTCGTCCAGCGCCACTTGGCGCGTCTCCAAGACGGCCGCGTAGTCGCGCGGCACCACCTTCGTGAAACCTGCAACGGCTTCGTCGAGGTTGGCCAACATCCGAGCGGCAACCGCCGAATCTGTCTCAGCGAGGTGCCGTTCGAGCAGGTCGGTGAGGATCTCAACATCCGCGCTGCCGAGTTCTTCCAGGCGAAGTTCGCCACTCATGAGCGAGTCGCGGTTCACGTGCTGTTCGCGGAGTCCGTAGACGTACGCGGTGCCGCCGGACATGCCCGCGCCCAGGTTGTGCCCCGTCTCGCCCAGAATGACGGCAAGGCCGCCCGTCATGTATTCGAGGGCGTGGTCGCCAACTCCTTCGACCACCGCGGTCGCGCCCGAGTTGCGGACGAGAAATCGCTGGCCGACCGCACCGCGGATGAACATGCTCCCGCGCGTCGCGCCGTAGCCGATGACGTTACCCGCGATGACGTTCTTCTCGGCTTCGAACTTCGCGTCGGGGTGCGGGCGCACGATGATCTCGCCGCCACATAGGCCCTTGCCGACATAGTCGTTGCTGTCGCCGATGAGGCGAAGCGTGATGCCGCTCGGCATGAACGCGCCGAACGACTGGCCCGCGGAGCCGTGCAGGGTCACGTCGATCGACCCGGTCGGCAGACCGTGCTCGCCATGGCGCCTGGTGACCTCGTGGCCGAGCATGGTGCCGACAGCGCGCTCCGTGTTGCGCACGGGAAGGTCGATCGCGATCGTCCCACCGTTGTCGAGCACGTCTGCGCTCAGTCGGATCAGCTGGTTGTCGAAGTGCTTCTCGAGTTCGTGTTCCTGGCCGCGGCGGTTGTTGCGCGGTTCGTCTTCCGCGAATTCCGGGCCAATCAGGATCGGCTCAAGGTCGAGCCCGGATGCCTTCCAGTGCTCGATGGCCCGATCGACGTCCAACAGCTCGTGGTGGCCGACGGCCTCAGCGATGCTGCGGAAGCCAAGTTCTGCAAGGTACTCGCGAACTTCCTGCGCAAGGAACTCGAAGAAGTTCACGACAAACTCCGGCTTGCCGGTGAAACGCTCGCGCAGAACCGGGTTCTGAGTAGCGACGCCGACCGGACACGTGTCCAGGTGGCAAACCCGCATCAGGATGCAGCCGGAAACGACCAGCGGTGCGGTAGCAAATCCGAACTCTTCCGCCCCAAGCAACGCACCGACGATGACGTCTCTACCGGTCTTCATCTGGCCGTCGACCTGAACGACGACGCGGTCGCGCATGCCGTTGAGCATGAGCGTCTGCTGCGTCTCGGCGAGGCCGATCTCCCAGGGCGTTCCAGCGTGCTTGAGCGAGTTAAGCGGGCTCGAGCCGGTGCCTCCGTCGTGACCGGACACGAGCACGACATCAGCGAGTGCCTTCGTCACGCCAGCGGCAACGGCACCGATTCCGGACTGGCTCACAAGTTTGACGTGTATGCGCGCCTTGGGGTTTGCACGCTTGAGGTCGAAGACCAGTTGTTTGAGGTCTTCGATCGAGTAGATGTCGTGGTGCGGAGGTGGCGAAATGAGCCCAACTCCTGCAGTGCTGTGGCGCGTTCGCGCGATCCACGGGTACACCTTGGCGGACGGTAGCTGACCGCCCTCCCCCGGCTTCGCACCCTGAGCCATCTTGATCTGGATGTCGGTCGCGTTCGTGAGATAGAGGCTGGTCACGCCGAATCGACCGGACGCGACCTGCTTGATGGCGCTCCGACGCGTCGGGTCGAGAAGACGGTCGACATCCTCTCCGCCTTCGCCGGTGTTCGACTTCGCGCCGAGCGAGTTCATCGCGATCGCGAGCGTTTCGTGCGCCTCAGCGGAAATGGAACCGTAGCTCATTGCCCCAGTCGAGAAGCGCTTGACGATGGATGAGACCGGCTCAACTTCGTCGATCGGCACAGCTTTACGCGCACCCTTGCGAAGCTTGAACAGACCGCGCAACGTCATCAGGTTCTCGGCCTGCTCATCGACAAGCTTCGTGTAGTCGCGGAAAATATCGTACCGGCGAGCCCTCGTGGCGTGCTGCAACCGGAATACCGTGTCCGGGTTGAACAGGTGAGGCGGCCCATCCCGGCGCCACTGGTACTCGCCACCGGTTGCGAGGCGCTCGTGCACGACGACGGCGCCGTCCTCCGGGTACGCCGCAGCGTGACGCGCGGCATTCTCGGCAGCGATGACCTCGATGCCGATGCCGCCGAGCAGACTGGTCGTACCCGTGAAGTACTGGTCGACGAACTCTTGTGACAGGCCGACGGCCTCGAAGGCCTGGGCTCCCGCGTACGAGCCGACGACGGAGATGCCCATCTTCGACATGATCTTCAGGACACCCTTGCCGAGCGCCTTGATGAGGTTCTTGACGGCCTTCTCGCCGGTGATCCCCTCGATCATGCCGCTGCGGACGAGTTCCTCAGCCGTCTCCATCGCGAGGTACGGGTTGACGGCAGATGCCCCATAACCGATCAGCAGCGCAACATGGAAGACCTCGCGCACGTCGCCGGCCTCGACGACGATGCCGACCTTCATTCGAGTCTCGGCGCGGATCAGGTGGTGGTGCACCGTCGCGAGCATCAGGAGCGACGGGATGGGCGCGTAATCCTTGTTGGAATCGCGGTCGGACAGCACGATGAACTGCGCGCCGCTCTCGATCGCGGCATCCACCTCTGCGCACATCTTGGCGAGGCGCTTTTCCATAGCCCGGGGGCCCTTGTCGACCCGATACAAACCACGAACCGTCGTGGTCAGCGTCGAACCCGGTGTCGGGTCGATGTGCTGGATCTTCGCGAGCTCGTCGTTGTCGATCACCGGGAAGTCGAGGATCACCTGCTTGGCGTGCTCGGGCGTCGCCGTCAGCAGGTTGCGCTCGGGGCCGAGCCCGAGGCTCATCGAGGTGACAGTCTCTTCGCGGATCGAGTCGAGCGGCGGGTTGGTCACCTGCGCAAACTGCTGCGAGAAGTAGTCGAACAGCAGCCGTGGCCGCTGCGAGAGCACAGCGATGGGAGTGTCTGACCCCATGGCTCCGAGCGGCTCCGCGCCGTTCTGCGCCATCGGGGTGACGAGGATGCGCACTTCCTCCTCGGTGTAACCGAAGGTTCGTTGGCGACGCGTCACGGAGGCCGGGGTGTGCACGATGTGCTCACGGTCTGGCAGGTTCTTGAGGTTGATCCGGCCTGAATCAAGCCATTCGCCCCACGGCTTCGACGCCGCGAGTTCCGCCTTGATCTCGTCGTCCTCGATCAGGCGTCCGGCCTCGCTGTCGACGAGGAACATCTTGCCAGGGCGCAGACGTCCTTTGCGGACCACCTTCTCGGGTGCGACATCGAGCACGCCGATCTCGCTCGCCAGCACCACGAGGCCGTCGTCAGTGACGAGGTAACGTCCGGGGCGCAGTCCGTTGCGGTCGAGCGTCGCACCAACGAGCGTGCCGTCAGTGAAGACGAGCGCGGCCGGGCCATCCCACGGCTCCATCAACATGGAGTGGTACTCGAAGAACGAGCGACGCTGCGCGTCTATATCCGCCTGGTTCTCCCACGCCTCCGGCACCATCATCATGATCGAGTGCGGGAGCGAGCGGCCGGACAGGCTCAGCAGTTCGACGACCTCGTCGAAGGAGGCGGAGTCGCTTGCGCCAGGCGTGACGATGGGCATCACGGGTCGCAGGTCACCAAGGAGCTCAGATTCGAGCTGGGACTGGCGGGCGCGCATCCAGTTGCGGTTGCCCTGAACGGTGTTGATCTCGCCGTTGTGCGCGATCATCCTGAAAGGCTGCGCTAGCGGCCACGACGGGAACGTGTTGGTCGAATACCGCGAGTGCACGAGTGCGAGCTTCGACGTGAATCTCTCGTCCGAAAGGTCGGGGTAGAAGGGCTCAAGTTGCAGGGTGGTGACCATGCCCTTGTAGACGAGGGTTCTGGCCGACAGCGACGGGAAGTACGCGCCGAGCTCGCGCTCGGCACGCTTGCGCAGGCGGAACGTCATCCGATCCAGCTCGATGCCGGCAACGGAGGCCGCACCTGTACTCGCGACGAAGAGTTGCTCGAACGCTGGCATCGCCTCTCGCGCCAGATTCCCAATCTGGTCGGGGTCGACCGGCACTTCGCGCCACCCGATAACCTCGAGGCTCTCCTCAGCGGCAATCGCGGCAATCCCTGCCTTCTGCTCTGCTCGTTCGTCTTCGTCGACGGGGAGATATGCCATGCCGACCGCGTACGTACCGGCAGGTGGAAGCTCGAACCCGGCGACCGCACGGAGGAAGTCATCCGGAATCTGCGTGATGATGCCTGCACCATCGCCCGTGCCAGCGTCAGACCCGATCGCCCCGCGGTGCTCGAGGTGGCGAAGTGCTTCAAGGGCGAGCTGGATGATGTCGTGCCCGGCGGTCCCGCGGAGGGTCGCAACCATGGCGAGGCCACACGCATCCTTTTCGCGGGCAGGGTCGTAGAGGCCCTGTGCTGCCGGCGTTCTGCTGAAAGCGGCGCCGGGAAGGCCTGGGGTGTGTGGCGTGAGAGCCATGAAGTACCGTCCTCACGATGGCGCTAATACACGAAATCGGGACTTCGATGGCCCAACAGGAAGATTGCCAGTATCAGTCAGCTGTACGTATTTCTGGCCAAACTGAAATTGGCTACCCAGCGGCGGTGTGCAGACTCGGGGTTCAGGTGCCTGCGCCGCTTGTGGCGGCAATTTCGGTCGGGCGTCCGGCATCATCGCCGGCGTCGTCAGTGTCCGAATAGGTCTCGTCCGAGTCTAGCTTAGAAGCCTCTGGCGACCATTCACGACCCGGTCGGTAGACGCTCGGCTCGATACCCGGATGACGCCTGGACTGCACGATGAGCAGGATCACGCCGAGAAGGATGGATCCAAGAGCGGCCCACACGTTCGTGCGCAGGCCGAGGAATACGACACTCGGATCGATGCGAATCGACTCGAACCAGACCCGGCCAATGCCGTACAGGATGAAGTAGATCGCGATGAGCTTGCCCCAGCGCAGTGTGAATCGACGTTCGAGGAACAGCAACGCAACCACGCACAGCGCGTCCCAGATCAGTTCGTACAGGAAGGTCGGCGCGAAGAGGGTGCCTGCGGGAAGGCCGATCGGCCACGCAGGGTTGGTCGATTCAATTTGCAGCCCCCACGGAAGCGTCGTCGGCTGGCCGAAGAGCTCGTGGTTGAAGTAGTTGCCAAAACGACCGAGCGCCTGCGCGAGCACCAGGCCCGGAGCAAGAGCGTCCGCGAAGCTCAGGAATCGCAGGCCCGTGATGCGGCAGATGATCAGAATGCCGATGGAACCGCCGATGAGCGACCCGAAGATGGCGATGCCGCCTTCCCAGACGTACAACGCCGTCAGGGGGTCTTTGCCCGGGCCGAAGTAGTCGTTGTAGTGGGTGAGCACGTGGTAGATGCGTGCGCCGATGATGCCGAACGGCACGGCGAGCAGCGAGATGTCGAGCACGATGCCCGGCTCACCGCCACGCTTGGTGAGTCGAATTGACGTGAAGATGATCGCCGCGATGATGCCGGCGATCAGGCAGAGCGCGTAGGTCTTGATGTCGATCCGGTAGTCGGCAGACACGGCCGGAATGATCGAGTGCACCCATCCCAGCGGAATGTAAATATCGGCCCACGAGATTGGCGGGCTGGGGATGCTCATGGGGGCGAGCAGCTTCGAAACCAACAACGAACCGATTACCTTTCGTCAGTACAACTAGGCAAGCCTAATGGGCTGCGAATCGTTATTTTCCCGTCGCGAGGTCTGCCGCGGCGGCGGCGACCGCGCCAACTCCCCCATCGGCGAGAGCCTTCACCAGAAGAGACCCAACGATGGCACCGTCAGCGTAGCTGAGAACCTCGCGAACCTGCTCCGGGCTTGAAATGCCAAGGCCGACGCACGCGCTGGTGGCACCGACATCTCGCAGGCGAGCCACCAGCCCGCGGGCGGCGGAATCGACGTCAGCGCGAGCACCCGTAATGCCCATGGTGGACACCGCGTAGACAAAACCGCGGCTCGAGTCGACGGACTGCCGCAGACGCTCCTGGGTCGAGGATGGCGCGGCCAGGAACACCCGGTCGAGCCCCGTGCGCTCGGAGGCGGCGAGCCAGTCGCCGGCCTCGTCCGGGATGAGATCCGGTGTGATGAGCCCTGCGCCGCCGACTGCCGCGAGTTCATCCGCGAACCTGTCGACACCGAACTGAACGACCGGGTTCCAGTAGGTCATGAGCAGAACCGGCGTATCCACACGAGCCGTGATCGCCGCCACCGCCTCAAAGCCGTGGCGAAGCCGGAATCCTCCCGCGAGTGCGGCTTGCGTGGCCTTCTGGATGACGACGCCATCCATCACCGGATCGGAGTAGGGCAGCCCGAGCTCGAGAACGTCAACGCCGTTCTCGGCCAGGGCAACGGCCGCCTCGATACTCGTCTCGAGATCGGGGTAGCCAACGGGGAGGTATCCGATCAACGCGCCCGACCCGGCCGCCTTGCGAGCGGCGATGACGTCCGCGACGCGGCTCACGCCTGCTCCGCCTCGGCGTCGAGAATGTCGAAGTAGCGGCCCGCCGTCGCCATGTCCTTGTCGCCGCGACCGCTCAGGTTCACGAGGATCGTCGCATCCGGACCGAGCTCAACACCGAGCTTCATCGTGCCCGCCAGCGCGTGCGCCGACTCGATGGCCGGAATGATGCCCTCTGTGCGGCTGAGCATTCGAAGCGCCTGCATGGCTTCGTCGTCCGTGATCGGGAGGTAGCTGGCGCGCCCGATATCGGCGAGCCACGCGTGCTCCGGCCCGACGCCCGGGTAGTCGAGCCCGGCGGAGATTGAGTGCGACTCCATGGTCTGCCCGTCCTCATCCTGGAGCAGATAGCTCCGCGCGCCGTGGAGCACTCCCGGTCGACCACGAGTGATCGTCGCCGCGTGGTGCTCGGTCAGATGGCCCTCTCCTGCAGCCTCGAACCCGAACAGTTTCACCGACGGGTCATCGAGGAACGCGTGGAAGATCCCCATCGCGTTGCTGCCGCCGCCGACGCACGCGGTCACGGCATCCGGAAGTGCGCCGGTCAGTTCGAGAACCTGCGCCCGAGCCTCTTCTCCGATGATCTTCTGGAAGTCACGAACCATGAGCGGAAACGGATGTGGGCCGGCAACAGTGCCAAGCAGGTAGTGCGTGTTGTCGACATTTGCGACCCAGTCGCGCAGCGCATCGTTGATGGCGTCCTTCAGCGTGCGGGAACCCGTCTTGACAGGAATCACCTCAGCCCCAAGCAGCCGCATTCTCGCGACGTTGAGCGCCTGGCGCTCCGTATCGACTTCGCCCATGTACACGACGCATTCCATACCGAAGAGGGCCGCAGCCGTTGCCGTCGCTACCCCGTGCTGGCCGGCGCCGGTCTCGGCGATCAGGCGCGTCTTGCCGAGCCTGCGCGCGACGAGAGCCTGGCCTAGAACATTGTTGATCTTGTGGGAACCCGTGTGGTTCAGATCTTCGCGCTTCAGGATGATTCGTGCCCCGCCCGCGTACTCGGCAAACCGAGGAACTTCGGTGATGATGGACGGGCGTCCGGTGTACGTCCTGTGGAGCCCGGCGAGTTCCGCCTGGAACACCGGGTCGACTTTTGCGCGCTGGTACTCGGCGCCGAGCTCATCCAGCGCTGCGATGAGCGACTCGGGTACGAACCGTCCGCCGTATTCACCGAAATACGGACCCAATTCATCACGCAGTGCCATGGTCATACCGCCCGAAATTCTTTGAGAGTCGCGATCGGGTCACCGTTCGTGACCAGCGCTTCGCCCACCAGGACCACGTCGGCTCCCGCGGCGCGATAGTGCGCGACATCCGCCCGCGTTTTGACTGCAGATTCGGCGACACGGATGATGCCAGAGGGTATCGAATCGGCGAGCGAGCCGAACAGCTCGCGGTCCAGACCAAACGTGCTGAGATTTCGCGCGTTGACCCCGACCACCGAAGCACCGATGTCCAGGGCTCTTTCCACCTCTTCAGCGGAGTGAGTCTCGACGAGAGCGGTCATCCCCAGCTCGCCGATCAGGTCGAAAAGTTGCTGCATGACGGGCTGCTCGAGCGCCGCGACGATGAGGAGCACCAGGTCAGCGCCGGCGGCACGCGCTTCGAAGACCTGGTACGGGTCCGCGATGAAGTCCTTGCGAAGCACCGGGACGGACACCGTCGACCGCACGAGCTCGAGGTCGGCGAGCGAGCCGCCAAACTTACGACCCTCCGTCAGGACGCTGATCGCGCTTGCTCCCCCGGTCTCGTACGCCGCGGCAAGCGCTGCCGGGTCGGGAATTTCGGCGAGAGCGCCCCGAGACGGACTGGCGCGTTTCACCTCGGCGATGATTTTGACGCGATCCGCAGGAGCGAGCGCGGCAAGCACGTCGAGAGCGGGTACGCGCGCGGTTGCGGCCGCCTCAACCTGGGCGAGGCTTACGGCAGCGCGACGATCCGAAGCATCCGCGAGGGCTCCGGCAACGAGATCAGCTAACACGGCTGTGGTTACGAATGCGGCTTCGGTTGGTAGCGGTCGCCGCCGACGCCAAACCCGAGAGCCTTGAGGACGCCGCCGACGATGGCGCCAAGAACGAGAAGTCCGGCCGAAGCCCAGACGAGCCACGGGATGTCGAACCAGAAGGCGAAGGTGCCGATCGCGATGGCGATGAGCATGATGATGACAGCGGTCCATGCCGCCGGCGAGTTGCCGTGGCCTGGGATGGTTCCTGCCGACACGTTTCTCCTTGAAGAGGTTCCTGGGGGTTGTTTGCCCAGCACAGTGGGTATCGAATTACTCTACCGGCATCGCTACTCGTTCGGCCGAACGTCGGCGCTCGGCCCGGCGTCCGGGGCGCCCGGGTCTGTCGGATCCGTCCCCTCGCTCAAAGCGTCCCAGTCGATGACCGCGTCGCGCGGACCGTCAGCCGGTTGAAATCGCACCGCCTGGTACTTCCGCGAAGCCACCGGCCAGTAACGGAACGACATGAGCAGCCAGACACCGGCGAGAAACGAGAACACGCCGAGCACAATTGCGATCCACGGCCACGCCGTCATGTCGACGCTCTTGACCAGTGCTGCGTCGGCCGACTGCCCTCCGACCCCCGTCGCCTTCGAGATGAGCGTCTGGGCCTGGTCGGCGGGATGAGCTATCGACACGCTCGTGGTCAGGACAACCGTGAACGCCAGCAGCAGCTGCAGCAGACCGAGAATCAGTCGGAACACCGGACCGGCAATCGAAAGCGCGGCGGCCAAGGCAAGACCGCACAGCGAAAGCGCGGTCAGCGCAGGTCCCGCCACTGTTCCCGCCACCTCGATCGACGTCGTAGCGAGCCGCAGCGTCCACCACGTTTGTGTCGTCGTCACAAGGGTCAGGATCGCTAGCAGGCCGATCACCAAAATCGTGTACAGGCGAAGCTTGCGAGCCCGCGGGTTGACCGATGGTGTCGCTGGTAGTTCCGTATTGCTAGAGGTCACCCTCTGATCCAACCACCGGTTCGCCCAAAACCGGATTCAGCGGGTCGACGTCGAAGCACGCGTGCGCACCGGTGTGGCAGGCCGGCCCCTCCTGGTGCACTGTCACGAGGAGCGCGTCGGCGTCGCAGTCGAGCGCGGCGGCGCGCACCCACTGGCGGTTGCCGCTCGTGTCTCCCTTGCGCCAGTACTCCTGACGACTGCGAGACCAGAAGGTCACACGACCCTCGGTCAGCGTGCGACGAATCGCCTCGTTGTCCATGTAGCCGAGCATCAGGACATCCTTCGTGCCCTCCTCCTGGATGATGGCGGGTATCAGTCCCTTTGCGTCGAAGGCAACACGGTCGAGCACTGCTTGCACCTCTGGCGAAACCTCGGCGGCCGGCCAGTCGTCGATTAGGTCGGTGTCAGTCATCTGATCAGCACTCCAGCCTCCGCCAGCGCGTGCTTGACGTCGCCGACGCTCAATTCCCCATCGTGAAAAACGGATGCCGCAAGCACGGCATCGGCGCCCGCCGCGATCGCGGGCGCGAAGTCGTCGACGGCTCCGGCACCCCCGCTCGCAATGACGGGTACTGCGCTCTGCTCACGCACCATCGCGATGAGGTCAAGGTCGAAGCCCAATTTGGTTCCATCAGCGTCGATCGAGTTGACGAGCAACTCGCCCGCGCCACGCTCGATGGCCTCAGCGGCCCAGTCGAGCGCATCCAACGCCGTTTCCTTTCGGCCTCCGTGCGTCGTCACGACAAAGCCGGATTTCATTGCAACGCTGCGTTTCACGTCAAGACTCAGCACAAGCACCTGCGCGCCGAAGCGATCGGCAATCTCATCGAGCAGCCCCGGTCGAGCGATCGCCGCACTGTTGACGCCGACCTTGTCTGCGCCGCTCGCGAGGAGGCGTGCAACGTCATCGGTGCTGCGTACTCCCCCGCCAACCGTCAGCGGAATGAACACCTGTTCCGCCGTAGCTGTGACGACGTCGAACATCGTCGCTCGGTCATCCACGGTGGCGGTGACGTCGAGAAACGTGATCTCGTCTGCACCCTGCTCGTAGTACCGCCTGGCGAGCTCGTCCGGGTCGCCCGCGTCTCGAAGGTTCAGGAAGTTGACGCCCTTGACGACACGACCATCCGAGACATCAAGACACGGGATTACCCTTGCCGCGACCGTCATCAGATTCTCGCGGCGTGAATTGAGCTGACCAGGATCGCGCGTGCCCCGATCTCGTACAACTCGTCCATGATGTGGTTCGTGTCTGCGCGAGGCACCATCGACCGCACTGCAACCCAGTTCGGGTCGTGCAGCGGCGACACAGTTGGCGACTCGATGCCGGGGGTGATCGCCGTGGCAACATCCAGGTTCTTGAGCTCGACGTCGTAATCGACCAGCACGTACTGGCGCGCCACCAGCACTCCCTGAAGGCGACGCTGGAGGGTGGCAATGCCAGGCAGCTCGCTGTTCGCGCTGATCAGGACGGCAGTCGACTCGAGGATGACTGGGCCGAAGATCTCGAGGCCCTGCGCTCGGAGTGTCGACCCGGTCGAGACGACGTCGGCGACGGCATCCGCAACTCCGAGGCGAACTGCGGATTCGACCGCGCCATCCAGTCCAACCAGGACCGCCTTGACCCCGCGACTTTCGAGGAACGCGCCAACCAGCCCCGGATAGCTCGTCGCGACGCGCACGCCGTTCAGGTGCGCGAGTTCGGTGAACGTGCCTGGTGCCGCCGCGAAGCGGAAGGTCGACTCCCCGAAGTCCAGGCTCGCGATCTCGATGGCCGTGGAGCCGGAATCCAGCAGCAGGTCGCGGCCGGTGATGCCGACATCGAGGGCGCCTGAGCCGACATAGGTGGCGATGTCGCGGGGTCTCAGGTAGAAGAATTCGACGTCGTTGCGCGGGTCAGCGACCGTGAGGGCGCGCGGATCCTTGCGGCCGGCATATCCGGCCTCGAACAGCATTTCCGCGGCTGTCTCGCTCAGCGAACCCTTGTTGGGTACTGCAATTCTCAGCATGCTCGTCTCTCGACTCGAAGGGATGATTTCGATGGGCTACGCACTACAGATGTCGGTAGACATCGACGGGCGTCAGTCCCTTCGCGAGCATGAGAACCTGCAGGTGGTAGAGCAGCTGGGAAATCTCTTCAGCGGTCTCGACGTCGGACTGGTACTCGGCGGCCATCCACACCTCAGCCGCCTCTTCGACGATCTTTTTGCCGATGGCGTGCACTCCGGCATCGAGCTCGGCAACAGTGCCGGAGCCCTCCGGACGCGAGGTGGCCTTCTCGCTGAGCTCAGCGAACAACCCGTCGAACGATTTCACGTGTCAAGGCTAGCGGCTCACTGTGTCGGGCCTGTTTCGACTAACCGTCGATTAGCCGCACGCAGGTTGCCATGGCGGGAGTTATTGCACCCTCCGGCGGGAGAAATGCACCGGTGGCGGGAGTAACAACTCCCGCCACCGGTCAATAACTCCCGCCGCGGCGAGTACGAGGTGGTGCTACTTCACTCCCAGAAGGTCGATCACGAAGATGAGCGTGCGACCGGAGAGGCGGTGGCCA
>DASXNG010000285.1:0-5774 GCA_036495225.1 Galbitalea sp. | reverse complement strand
AAGGTCACGCGCGCGTCTCCGCGAGAACGGTCGCCGGATCCAAACCGGCGCGACGAAACTTCACCGTCTTGGACGGGTACCCGCCGGTCGGCTCGAGTTGCCCGCGCTGGATCGCGAAAATCGTGCTCGCTTCGATGGTTGAGCCAGCCAGTTGACCGCTCGGCGCGACGATCTCGACCACGCGCCGCTTGCCGGTGCGTTCGAGTTCACAGTGAACGACGATGTCGACGCAACTCGCGACGGTTGGCACGACGAAGTCCGAGTCGATGTTGCGACCGGCGAGCAGAGGCAGCGTGCACAGCTTTGCGAGAGCGTCCCTGGCGCTGTTCGCGTGAATCGAGCACATCCCGGGCAGCCCGCTGTTGAGGGCTATCAGCAGGTCGAGCGCCTCGGCCTCGCGCACCTCACCGACGATTAGTCTGTCCGGACGCATTCGCAGCGCCTCCTTGATGAGCCTGCGCAACCCGACTTCGCCGGTTCCCTCGAGGCTGGGCTGACGGCACTGCATAGACACGAAATCCCGTGCGACGAGGTCGAGTTCGAAGGTCTCCTCGACCGTCACGATGCGCTCGGCCGGTCGCGTGCCGGAAAGCAGCGCGCCCAGCATCGTCGTCTTGCCGCTCTGCGTCGCGCCAGATACGAGGATGTTTTGGCCCGCGAGCACGCACATGCGGAGAAACTCTGCGGACTGTTGGGTGAGCGACCCGACCTCGACGAGTTGCTTGAGGCTTCTGATGCGCCGCGTGAACTTGCGAATGTTCACAGAGATATGACGCGCAGTAATGTCGGGAATCACGACATGCAGCCGGGATCCGTCGGGAAGCGATGAGTCGACGAACGGCGAACTCAGATCGACGCGACGACCGGATGTCTGCAGCATCCGTTCCACGAGGTCGCGCACCTCGACGTCGGTGAGTTCGAGCCCAGTCAGCTCCGGCACGCCATCGCGCGCGACGAAGATCCGCTGCGGACCGTTGATCCAGATCTCCTCGATTCCTGGGTCGTCGAAGTAGGGCTGCAGAGCGCCGAAACCGGTGAGGGTCGCGATGACCTGGCTCGCGGCATCCGCTTCGTCGGCGAGCAGCGGAAGCGAACCACCGAGCGCACGCTCCGCGTAACGCTGCACCTCGTCGTGTACGTAGCGCTGGGCAACGCCGTCGTCGCCGAGGTCGGCCCCGTCGATGCGCACCCGCTCCCGCACCCGATCGGTGATGATGGCAACGGCCCGCGACATGCGTGAAAGTGTGACCGCCGCGACGGCTCGGCCGCCGGAGTTGTCCACAGGTGGCACCGGGCCTTCGCCCCTTTCGGGCGACGACGCTGGCGCGGCCCGAAGCCATGGTGAGCGTGCGCGAGGTTAGGAGCCACGGCTGGACACGACAGACAAGCTTGCGATCCGTCAGTTCCTCATCGGGATGGCAGCAGCCATGACTCTGTCGGAGGAGTCTGTCGCCGTCGTATCAGAGAAACTGCGGCGAATCCTGCACACCTACGGCGAGCAGGAATCCGAGTTGATCCTCCTGCCTACTGCGGTGTTCATCCAGACCGACGGAACCATGCAAGGCCGTGTCATCTCGAGATCGACCGGCGGCAAGACTCTGCGGTTCGACCAGATTGCCGAGCTGTACCAAATCGTAGGCGACGCCGAACGTAAGCCGATGGATCCGGTCGAGGGCATCAACCGGCTCAACGCGATGGGCGCACAGCGTCCCAGGTTCGGCTGGATTACCAGAACCGTCGGCCACGCGATTCTCACGGTGGGGCTCTGCCTGTTGCTCGTCCCGAGCTGGACTGGGGTCGCCATCAGCTTCGGCCTTGGACTACTCATCGGTCTCGCGAAGCTCGTCCGCTCGTCGAGCCTTCGACTGGTTCTCCCCGTGGTCGCGGCATTCGTCAGCGGCGTCGTCGTGTTCTGGCTTGCGTTGAACTACGACATCGGCAACCCGGCGGTTCTGCTCGTCCCTCCGCTCGTGACGTTCCTGCCAGGCGGGATGATCACCACCGGCACGATGGAGCTGGCGGTGGGTGAACTCGTGTCTGGCTCGAGCAGGCTGGTCAGCGGACTGGTGCAGCTGGCCCTCCTCGCCTTCGGTGTGCTCGCAGCCGGCGCACTCACGGGTGCGAGCACCTACGACTTTCGCGCGGATTTGAGTGGGCGCCTGCCGTGGTGGGTCGCGATGCTCGGTGTCGTCTGCTTCGCCATCGGCATTTTCCTGCACTTCTCCTGCCCGACCTCCGCGATCGGATGGGTGTTCCTCGCCCTCGTCGTCGCGTATGCGGCCCAGGCCGTCGGCGCACTCATCATCGGGTCCGCCTTCAGCGGCTTTGCGGGAGCGGTCGTCGTTACGCCCCTGGTGCTTTTCATCTCATCACTCCGGCACGGTGCACCGTCGCAGCTGACGTTCCTTCCGGCTTTCTGGCTCCTGGTACCGGGCGCCGCTGGACTCATAGGACTGACAACGGCCGTCGGCGGCCTTGGGGGCTTCGCCGACTTCGCGGGCGCCCTGGTCTCCGTGCTCGCAATCGCGCTCGGCGTGCTGATCGGCACTGCGCTCTATCGAGGTGCTCGCAGTGGCGCACGAGGCATCCAGAACTTCTCGGTCGAGTTGCCGGCGGCGATCCGCCAACCGGAGAAGCGCGGCTTCTGGGGACGGATGGTGCCGGGCACCCGCAACTCCTTCTGGGGAGCGTCGAACGAAGAGGCCGAGAATTCATCGAAGGACGGAGATTCATCATGAGCGTAAGCAGCACCGCAGCCGCTCGCGGAACAACGGGCGTCTTGATTGCCTCGTGCGTCTCGACGCTGGTCGTGAACGCGAATACCTCGGCTGTCAGCATCCTTCTGCCGTCGATCAGCGCAGACACGGGCACGCCGGTCGAGACGCTGCAGCTGGCAGTGACGGGCTACTCCCTCGTCGGTGCCGCGGTCATCGTGACATCCGGCGCTCTCGGCGACGTCTTCGGTCGCCGACGCATCTTCCTTGGCGGCCTCGTGCTGTTCATCCTCTCGTGCGTGCTCATCGCGCTTTCCAACACCGGTTGGGGTGTCATCATCGGACGCTGCATCCAGGGAGCGGCCGGCTCGACGATTCTCGCGTGCGGTCTCAGCCTGCTGTCGGTGGCGAATACCGGCAAGGCGCAACTTCGCGCCGTCTCACTCTGGGGCGCGGCCTCCGCGATCGGCGCCGCCCTCGGACCACTTGTGGGTGGTGTCCTCGTCGGCGTCACCGGCTGGCAGGGGCTGTTCTGGGTTGACGCCGTCGTTGCGCTGCTGGTGATCCCGCTCACGATCTTCACCGTCACGGAGTCGCGCGATCCGAAGCGCTCGCGTCACATCGACTACCTCGGCTCCGCCCTTGTCGCACTCACGCTCGCCCCAATCATTCTCGCGCTGAGTCTCGGTTCGACCTGGGGCTGGGCCTCGTTCGCGACGATTGGATGTTTCCTGCTCGGCATCGCGTCCGGAGTCGCCTTCGTTCTCATCGAACGTCGGCTCAAGGCGCCCCTCATCGACATCGCGCTGCTCAAGAACACCCTGCTGGTCGGCGCCACGGTCGCGATCCTGATCGGCGCTGGAACGATCAACGCCCTGATGTACCTCGTCAGCATCTACTTCCAGGAGCCGTCCACGCTCGACTTTTCCGCGTTCCAGGCCGGTCTCGCCACGCTCCCCGCGACTGTGGGGCTCGTGGCTGTCGCGGGTCTCGTGCCTCGCTTCGCCGCGCGCTTCGGCAGCAGGGCTGTCATCGCGGCGGGATTCGCACTCAGCGCGATCGGTTTCGCGATCCTTGGTTTCGTCAACGGTGACTGGAGCTACGCGCTCTTCGTCGTCCCCCTGCTCGCGGTCGCCATCGGCATGGGACTGTCGAACGGCCCGTCGACCTCGGTCTCAACTGCGGCCGTCCCCATCGAACAGGTGGGTTCAGCATCAGGAATCTCAAACATGGCGCGCTATGTCGGGGCGGCAGTCGCAACGGCAATCGCAGCGAGCATCTACAGCGGCATCTCGACCGTCCAGGTCGACAATGGCGAGTCGACGGCCAACGCGCTGGCCAGTGGACTGGGCGCGGCATCGTGGGTCATGGCGATCTTCTCGGCGCTTGGCATCCTCCTCGCCGTGCGGCTCGCGCGGCATCGCGGTCCGGGCTCTCCGCTCTCGGAGGCGGCCGCGAGCGCAGCCGCATTCGTGCACACCGTGCCGGTTGAGGCAGAGGAGCCGGCCAAGTCATCCTCTTGACCTGCAATTTCGCTCACGAACGGTACGGATCCTACCCCGGATGTAAGCGCTTTCGGTAAGCGCTTGCTTTTTGCCGTTCGAAGGGTAATTTCGAAGGGGAAGCGCTACGCAGCACCCCGCTCCACCGCGCTCCAACAAGAAACCACAGACGAATGACTCAGTGAGGAGTGGACCTTGTCGCTACAACATTCCGCACGGCGACGTGCACTAACAGCAATTTCACTAACGGCAATCACGGGCGTTGCGCTCGTGGGCTGCACCACAGCGAACCCGAGTTCGGGTTCGACCGGGGGCAGCAACACGAAGACCGTGACCATCTATGGTCCGGACACGGGAACAGAGGCCAACGAACTGAACGCGTCGTGGTCCGACTGGGCAAAGCAGAACGGCATCACGATCAAGTACACCGGTGACGGCAACTTCACCAGCAACATCGCGACGAAGATCCAGGGCAACGACTTGCCCAATATCGCGATGTTCCCGCAGCCGGGACTTCTCGCCGCAGCCATCACGACCGGCAAGGTCAAGGTGGTGAACGGGGCGACGGAAGCCAGCGTGAAGAAGAACTTCTCCGCCGACTGGCAGGGGTACGTGACCGCCAACGGCAAGATGTACGGCACGCCGATGGACGCAAGCGTCAAGGGCTACATCTGGTACACCCCGGCCAACTTCACCAAGTGGGGTATCAACGTTCCGAAGACGTACGCGGACCTCGTGTCTGACGTCGGTACGGTGCAGTCGAAGACCGGCAAGCCAGCGTTTTGTGCCGGTTGGAGTTCAGGAACAGCTTCCGGATGGCCCGGAGCCGACTTCCTCGCGGAACTGGTGCTGAGCTCGGCCGGAGCATCGACCTACGACTCATGGGTCAAGGGCACGACAAAGTTCACCGACCCGTCAATCGACAAGGCCTTCACACTGCTCGGGCAGATCCTGCAGAACCAGAAGTACGTGAACGCCGGATTCGGTAACGTCGCGTCGATCAACTCAACGGCATTCGCGGATGTCGCGGCCAAGGTCGCTGACACGTCGTGCGCAATGACCAATCAGGCCACCTTCCTTGAGGCGAACTTCTCGACAACGAAGACGCCCGCTGGTTCCGCCCCGAAGATCGGGCCGACGGGTGACGTCTGGGCGTTCCCGATGCCCTCGGTGACTCCCGGAAGCACGGCAGTCGTCGGTGGTGGTGACTTCGCCGGAGCGTTCGACAACAACGCTTCGACTCAGAAGGTGATGGCATACCTTTCGAGCGCCGCATGGGCGAACAGCCTGATCACGGTCGCGAACGCGTCATTCATCAGCGCGAACAAGGGCGTTGACGCTACGAAGGAAACCGACCCGCTGCTGCAGAGCGCAATCAAGACTCTTCAGGACCCCAACACCACGTTCCGCTTCGGTGCGGACGACGCGATGCCGACGGTCGTAGAGAACGCGTTCTGGAAGGGCATGGTCGACTGGGCCAACGGTAAGCCGCAGGCTCAGGTCGAACAGGAGATCCAGGCATCCCGAGCCGGTAGCTAATCCGACAACAACGAGTGGT
>DASXNG010000284.1:0-13774 GCA_036495225.1 Galbitalea sp. | reverse complement strand
ATTTGTGCGGGCGGCTGCCGAAGTCGCCGCGAGCCGTCCCGACGTCACTTTCAGGATCATCGGGTCTGCGCTCTTTCGTGACAGCGCTTACGAAGAAAAAGTTCGGGATGTTGCGAGCGCGAGCCATCTCGGGGAGCGTCTCGAGTTTGCGGGATGGACCTCTGATCCCGGCGCCGCCCTCCGGCAGCTCAGCGTGCTCGTGCACGCCTCCCCCGTGCCCGAGCCGTTTGGTCAGGTGATCGCCGAGGCAATGGCGGCGGGTGTTCCGGTGATCGCAACCGCTGCGGGTGGAGTTCTCGAGATTCTTGACCCGACTGGACAGGCCGAGGCTGTCGACAACGGAGTCTTGAGCAGCGAGTTCGGGGTGCTCGTTCGTCCCGGGGATGCGCACGCTCTCGCCCTCGCAATCACCCGGGTGCTCGAACATCCTGCCGCCGCCTCTGCCATGGCCAGGCGCGCCCGCGAAAGCGCCCTTGAGCGATTTTCGATCGAAGAGACCAGTCGAGTGATTAGTTCGGCATGGGATCGCGCACTCCCACAGACTGGCAAAATCACCTGAGGTTATTTCGAGGCGATCGGTTAGTCTGAAACCACCCTGCGAGCACCCGAGGTTCACGTGAACAGACACCCGAGCACACGCCATCCTTTGGTCGTTCGTCGTCGTGTCTCCCGGGCGCATTGAGCCAGGCAATGACTGAACTTCGTGCGCGGGCCGTGGCGTTCTACCTACCCCAGTTTCACCCCATCCCCGAGAACAGCAGCTGGTGGGGACCCGGCTTCACCGAGTGGACGAACGCCGCGAGGGCGCGCGCCCTGTTCCGCGGACACGTCCAGCCGCACCTGCCGTCAGAGCTCGGTTTCTACGACCTTCGGCTTGCAGAGTCGCGTGAGGCGCAGAGCGAACTCGCGCTCGCGCACGGCGTCGAAGCGTTCTGCTACTGGCACTACTGGTTCGGCGCGGGGTCGCGGATCCTCGAACGGCCTTTCAACGAGGTGCTGGCCGCTGGCACTCCAGGCATATCGTTCTGCCTCGGATGGGCCAATCAGAGCTGGACGGGCATCTGGCACGCCGCCGAGAACCTGGTGCTGCGCGAACAGACCTACCCGGGTCCGGAGGACGACCAGGCGCATTTCGACACGATCCTCCCGGCCTTCCGGGACGAACGATACCTCAGGGTCGACGGCAAGCCGGTGTTCTACGTGTTCCGCCCGGAGGAGCTTCCCGATGCGGGCGAGTTCGTAGACCGCTGGCAGGGCATGGCGAAGGCGGCCGGACTCGACGGGTTGTACCTGGTGGCAGAGGTGAGTGACCTCCTCGGCGACGGTCCGCGCTATCGCACCATGGCAGACGACGGATTCGATGCCGGCGCGTACATGCGACTGCCCGCACACAAGGACCGGGTATCGACGCTGCGGATGCGGGTTCGCCGGAAGCTCGGCGGTCCTGAGGTCTACCCGTACTCGACAGACCCCGGCCTGTGGGATCCCGTGAAGGCTGACCCGAAGCTGCAACCGAGCGTTTTCCCGAACTGGGACAACACGCCGCGCTCTGGCGCCCGCGGACTCGTGCTCACGAACACCTCGCCAGAGCGTTTTGCAGTGAACGTCGACACGGCCGTGGGAACACTGGATGGTCGCCCCGTCTCCGAACGGCTGCTCTGGATCAAATCGTGGAACGAATGGGCAGAGGGCAACTACCTCGAGCCGGATCTGCAGCACGGGCGCGCGTGGCTGGAGACCCTTCGGGATCGTCTACTGGTGTCATGATCGAACAGCAGTCTGACGCTCCCCTGCGAATCGCCATGATCTCGTACTATTTGCCGAGCGGCAGCAAGATCGGGGTCGGCTACCAGGTGCACGAGCTGGCAACCGAGTTGGTGCGCCGCGGACACGTTGTCGACGTCTTCAGTGACTGCCCGCCCGTGCCGGGAGCGACCTATGGGCATCGCCACGTCACATCCACCGGGTCTCTCAGAACGTTTCGCTTTGCCCTGAAGCTGCGCCGGGTCGACTTCGGTTCGTACGACGTGTTGCACGCCCACGGCGACGACTACTGGCTGTGGCGACGGCGAGTGCCACGGCACATCCGCACCGTGCACGGCTCCTGTTTCGAGGAAGCGCTGCACATTCGCGGGTTCGGGGAGAAACTGCGGATGGTGCTGCTCGGGTTCAGCGAGGTGCTTGCGAGCCTGGTAGCGGACGCGACCGTCGTCGTGTCCCCGCGCACGCGTCGATGGATGCCCTGGGTCAAACGAATCATTCCCAACGGCGTTGACACCACGCGATTCCGTCCGGATGCGACCAAGCGGGCGCAGAACCCGACCATCCTGTTCGTCGGCACTTGGGAGAACCGCAAGCGCGGCAAGGATCTCGCTGCCGCGTTCGAGCGGGACGTGCTCCCCGCGATCCCGGAAGCTCGCCTCGAGATGGTCTGCGGCGATGCGCCAGCGAATCCCGGCGCGGGAGTCAGCATTCTCGGGCGATTGAACGACCAGCAGCTCGCCGAGGCGTACCAGAGAGCCTGGGCGTTCTGCCTGCCGTCCGACTACGAGGGTTTCGGCATCCCGTACGCCGAGGCCATGGCATCCGGCGTACCGGTGGTCGCGACGCCCAACATCGGCGCCAGATACGTCACCGATGAAGGAAAGGCCGGGCTGCTTGCACCCCTGGCGGTTATCGGCGACGCGCTTCGGCGGGTACTGCAGGACGCCAGCGAGCGCGAGCGGCTCGCTGCTGCGGGCGAGGCGCGCGCGGAGACCTTCGACCTGGGCCGCGTCGTCGACTCCTACGAGTTGCTCTACCGCGACCATGGCTGAACAGAGCAACACCACAATGGGCGTCTTGCCGACGGTGAATCGCCGCCGATACGCTAGCGGGGATCAGCCGCTACGTCCCATCCTCCATCGTCAACATCGAGGCATTGTGAAACGAGCATGCACACACGGGTAGTCGTGTTGGGCGACCTGAGCGCCGATGAACTTGAGCGGTGGAAGTCGCTTTCCGCTCGCGCGATCGAACCGAACCCCTTCATGGATCCGCGATTGCTGAGCCCGAACGGACATCCGCACGCCGATGGGATCGAAACTCGCCTGCTGATCGTCGAAGAACGCGGCGTATTTCTGGCGGTCATGGCATTCCAGCTGGCGGATCGCCGTATCCGGGGATTGCCCATGCACGTGGTCATGTCGTCGACGTCCTTCCTCTTCAACGTGACCGCGCGCCACTATCCGCTGGTTGATGCCACTCGTCCCGTCGACGCTGTCGAGGGCCTCCTGCACGGGCTCCGCGCGCACGGGCTTCCGGGTCTTCTCGATCTCATCTCGGTTCCGAAGAACAGCCCCCTCGAGCACGCGTTTTTCGCGGCTGCTGCGTCGATGCGCATTCCCGTCGTCGAGCGCGGCCAACTCGATTATGCGTATTGCCGCCGCTCGGATGCAGAAGTCTCCCCCGAGCTCCAGTCGGCAACGAAGAACTCATCCGGACTGCGAGTCGCCGGACTGAAAATGAATCACCTGAGCACGAGCACCGCGAAGAGGTACCGGCACCGCTATCACGCGCTCGAACGCCATACAGGCGGTGCCGTGACCATGACCGACCGCAGCGACGATCCCGCCGCGATCGAAGAGTTTCTCGAACTTCAGGCGGCAGGGTGGAAGGGGCGGCCCGACCGCGGAGGCGGCGCCCTGCGCATAGTCGGCTACGACGCCTGGTTCGTCGAGACGACAACCGCATTCCGGGCAGACAACGACCTGTCGGTGTTCAGCCTGGGCAGCGAGATGGGCACGCTGTACATGGCGGTCGCGCTTCGATCGGGCGGCGGACTGTTCGGCGCCCAAGACGCGTATGACGAGAATTTCGCGCAATTCAGCACAGGCGCCCTCGGCAGACTGGCCACACTCGAATACACCATGTCAAACACGACGGCGAGCTTCTTCGATCCGAACATGCACCCGAAGTATGTGCAGAGCACGCAGCTCTACCCGGACCGACGTACGTACTCGACTCTTCTGCTCGCTACCCACGGCGGTCTCTCTACCGCGGTGGCCCGCTCAATACCCGCCCTCAGGCGGCTTCGCGATCGAATCGTTCGCTGACCAGACAAACCGTCCAACGTCGATGTCTGGCACGTGCCGCAACCGCCGCGTTACGCTGAGTTGTCCTGAAGAAACCGTCACCCGATTTCTGATGCTGTTGCCCCAGGTGTGGTTGACGCTGATGCACCACGCGAAAGAGCGGAGCACTGGGTGAGAGCCAGGGTCGTTGGTCTGGGTGATCTGGACCACCACGACGTCGAGCGATGGCAGGCGTTGGCGACGCGCGCGGCCGAGCCCAATCCCTTTCTCGAACCATACTTTCTCGTGCCAGCGGCGAGACACCGCGAGGACTACCAGTCCACCCAGCTGCTACTGGTCGAAGACGGCTCGGATCTGCTTATGGCATTGGCGTTCACGCCGGTCAAACGCAAGCTTCGCGGGATGCCCATCAACTCGATCACGACCGGCACGCCATTCCTGATGACGGAGTGCGAACGTTGGCATCCACTGGTCGACAAGACGCGAGCTGATGCGGCAATCGAATGCCTCCTAAGGAACATGCGACGGCTCGACCTCCCAAGCTTCATCGACCTCGAACGGATGCCCGGCGACGGTCCACTCGCGGTTGCGTGGTATTCCGGGGCGCGCGCCGCGGGAGTGCCCATCGTCGAGCGCGGCGGCCAGGAATACGCCTATCAATACCGACGAGACGAACCGAAGCCCGATGCGCCGTTCTACGGCACCGAGCCGGTCAGCCTCCGGGTCGACCAGCTGAGCACCAGAACGCGGAAGCAGTACCTTCGTGCCCTTCGCGACCTCGAAGATTTGAGCGGTAGCGAGCTGACAATCGTCGACCGCGGGCCAGACCCCGAGGCACTCGAGGAGTACCTGCGGTTGCAGGCAGCTGGCTGGAAGGGTGACACGGGTCGAGGCGGCGGAGCTTTTCTGGTCACCGGGCTCGATCGATGGTTCAGGGCGGTCACCGACTCGTTTCGTGCGGATGCGCGTCTGTCGGTCTTCGTGGTCAAGGCAGGCGTCGAGACGATCTACTCCTCCGTCTTCTTCCGCTCGGGCAACGGGCTCTTTGCCGTACACGATGCCTACAACGAGAAATTCGCAAAGTTCGGCGCCGGAAGTCTCGGCCGGCTGGCCGTGCTCTCGCGAAGCATGACCGGGTTGTCTGTCGACTTCTTCGATCCGAGCATGCATCCGAAATATGTCGACAGCACCCATCTCTTTCCCGATCGCCGGCGACTGGTCAGCCTGTTGCTGGCGCAACGTGGTGTCATTCCCAAGGCGTCTCTGCGCGCGATTCCGATCGCGCGGCGCGCGCGCGACCTGGTTTCGACGTCGAGGTCCGAGCCGGGGCAAAGCTGATGCGAGCCCGAATCGTGAGAGTCGCCGACCTGGATTCTGACGGCATTGCACGGTGGGCCGAACTCCTCCAGCACTCCCTTGAGCCGTACCCGTTCCTGGATCCCCGAATGCTGGTGCCGGCCGCGCAGTTGCGGCCCGCGGACGGTGACATGAGTCTCATCTTCATCGAAGACGAGACTCAGCTCGTCGCGATCATGCCCTTCCGGCGCTTCGCGCTCGTGAAGTCCCCGCCGCTCGAAGGTCTTCAGAGCGAAAACGAGTTTCTGGACAAGGAGTCAACCTGGAACCACCCGCTGGTGTTGGCGAGCCGCCCGGGCGAGGCCTTCGAATGCCTGTTTGCGGGATTGAAATCACTGGGACTCCCGCATCTCGTCGAGTTCACTCTCCTTCCCTCGGGCGGGGCACTCGAGTTGGCGATGAAAGATGCTGCGGAGAGGCTCAAAGTGCCCTTGCTGGTGCGCGAAACTCATGAGTTCGCGCGGGCGGTCAACGCGACGCCCACCTCGATAGGGCCAGGGTTGGAGCCTTCGTTTCAGCTTCGAACCACCACTTCGGCCACGCGACGCAAGGTCGCGAGGTTCAGCCGCGGACTCGAAGCCGAGCTTGGGCACAAACTGCACATCGAGGAGCGCAGCGCAGATCCCACGGCGGTCAGCCGGTTCATCGATCTTCAGGCGTCCGGCTGGAAAGGCGATCCCTCGCGCGGGGGTGCTGGGATCCGCGTCATGGGATACGAACGGTGGTTCGATGCCGTAACTGACCGCTACCGAAAGGATGGGGATCTGCTGGTCTACGCGCTGACAGGCGGTACCCGTGTCGTATATATGAACGTCATGTTCCGCATCGGTGAGTCGGTGTTCGGATATGCGGACGCGTACGACGAGCGATTCAGCGCTTTTAATCCGGGAATGCTCGGGCGCGCGGCAGCGGTCAATGCGGCGCTGGGCGCTCCCGGAGTACGCATTTTCGATCCCAATCTCAGCCCCCACTACCGCGACGCGAGTCGTGCCTTCCCCGACCGGCAGACCCGAGTGAAACTACTCGCAGCCAACGGCGGCGTGTCCTCTCACGCCATGGTCCGCGGTCTGCCCGCCGTCCGCGAGCTTCGCCGACGACTGACACGCGAGAGACCCTCGGCCGATGTCGCGGAGTGAACGGGCCAAACCCCTGTCGTTCAGGGTACTGCCGCTGATGCGAGTCGATGAGGAGCTCGTCGAGAAGTGGAAACGCCTCGCGGATGTTGCGCTCGAGCCCAATCCCTATCACGACCCCAGGTTTCTCCTCGCTTCCGCTCGTCAACGAGACGACGCCGCTGGCCTGCAACTTGCTCTCGTCGAACGTGAATCTGACTTGCTCGGTGTTCTGGCCTTCAGTGTGACGAAGGCCTTCTCCAGGACGACGGTGCGTGCGCTGTCGACACGGGGTCCGTTTATGGACCAGATCGGCGACATCCGCCATCCGCTCATCAGCCCGTCGGTGCCCATCGAGACGTGGATGTGTCTGCTGGGCGGACTCCGAGGCAGTAACTTGCCCGGAATGCTGCTGCTCGAGAACTTCCCGGGCGACGGCCCGCTCGCCTCGTCGCTGGGTGAGGCGGTCGCGCGGCTCGGGATCCCCGTGCTCGAGCGCGCTCGCGATGAAAGGGCCGTGGCGCTACGTGTCGGCCTCGACGCCGAGTCGACCTCGCAGTTCGATCTTGCCCACTCGAGCGCGGGTAGCCGCAAGCAACGGGCGCGTGCACTCGCGTCGCTGGAGCGGGCCGTGGGCGGCGGTGTGCGGATGGAGGACCGAAGCTCCGATCCGACCGCGATCGACGAGTTCCTCGACCTCGAGGCAGGCGGCTGGAAGGGAGATCCGAATCGCGGCGGACGCGCGCTTCGCCTCTTCGGTCACGATCAGTGGTTTACCGACGTCGCGTCGGCGTTTCGCGCAGATGGCAAACTCGTCGTCCTCGCGCTGACGGACGATCGAGCCGACACGATTTACATGACCGTGAGCTTCCGCGCCGGGGCCGGAGTCGTCGGATGCCTCGACACCTTCGACGAGCGCTTTGCCGAATTCAGCGCAGGCACACTGGGGCGAACGGCCGAATGGAAATACGCGCTTTCAGAACTGGGTGCGGAGTTCTTCGACCCCAACCTCAGCTCCTTCTACACCGACAGCACGAGGCTCTACCCGGAACGCCGCCCGCACGTGACACTGCTGCTGGGACACGGCGACATAGTGGCCCGCGCGACCGTTCGAGCGATACCGTGGCTCGCTCGTGCCCGCGCGGCGCTCGGCGTCGGGATCAGAAAGCTACGGAGCTAGCTCGCAGATCGGCGAATCACGAAAATCGACCGACTTCGTCCGAGCGCCAAGCACTGAACCCAAGCGCCACGCGGCATTCGCTCTTCCCTGTCTCCTCAGTAGCCTGAGCGCGTGGTGCACTATTCCGCGGATGTTGATCGGGCCGCTGAACAAGGCAGTGTGTCCAGCGTCGACTCTGGCCTCCTCGGGTTGCGATCGCCAATAGGCATCGATGAAGACGGAATACTTGTGTGCGAGCTGCCGGTCACCCAGCGAATACGAGTAAGCCTGCCGGAAAATTGATCTGAGGCCAGAGTGCTTTCTGATGTGTACCACCGCCGACTCGCTGCGTTTCAGCACGTGTCCCGTGAGCTGTATTCGCCAGCACAAGTCGATGTCTTCGCCCGTGCGCAGCGACTCGTCAAAGCCCCCAACAGCCCTGAAAACTGACGTTGCAACACCAAGGTTGCCTCCCCCGCCCGCAAGGTACTGCGGCCAGTAGGGCTTCGCAATCTGCATGTTCACGTCCCAACTCACCCGGCTGCGGTTGTTGGAGTTGAGCAGGTCGGTCTCGCCTGCGCCGACGACCACGTCGACCGTCCGAAGTGCTGCATGCATCTCCCGGAGCCAGTCATCCGCAACGACATCGTCGGCGTCGCAGAACAGCAAGAGGGGTGAACGGGCGTGAGACGCGCCGATGTTCCTCGCCGCTCCCGGGCCACGCCGAGCCGACGCATCGATGAGAACCAGTTCGGGTAGCCGCTCGCGCCAAGCTTCGACGAGTTTCACCGTTCCATCCGTCGAGCCGTTGTCGCACAGCAACACCTCCCACGGAGCCGTGACATGCTGCCTCGCGAGCGCCTCCAACTGAGCACCCAGCGTTCGTTCCGCGTTCAACGCCGGAATGATGACGCTGATCGCAGGTGTCTCGTCACGCATCCAAGGCCCCAGAGGTGCTAGGTGGTCCGAGAGTCACGCGTGGCGCGCTCCGGTCGACCCGGCCGAACCGCAGTCCGAGGCGGCGGGCGTAGCGATCAACTGCAAAAGCCAGGTCCGACGGAAAACGTCGCCCGACCACGTTATGCGCCGCGCGGCGAATCCGTGCCGGTTCACTCGTCCCACCGTCTGGCGGCTCGGCGGTGCGTACGAAGGTTTGACGCGAAGATCGCGACGCAATGATGACGGCATATTTGTGCAGCAAAATTCTGTCGCCAGCCCCGTACGAATACGACTGGCGGAAAATTTCCCACAACCCGGTACGGCGGCGCATCTGAATCACGGCGTCGGGCTGGGCAACCAGAGGGTATCCGGCGAGCTGGACGCGCCAGCACAGGTCAATGTCCTCCGCCGCGCGCATGGATTCGTCAAACCCGCCGACTCTGTCGAAGAGTTCGGCATCGACGCCCAGATTGGAGCCCGACCCTGCCGGAAGTTGAGGGAGGAACGACTTGGTGAACAGTGGTTCCGTCCAGTCGGCCGGCCCAGCGGTGGCCTTGTTGAGCAGCGTGTAGCGGCGGCCACCCGCAACGAAGTCGGCGCTCTGCAACGCGGCGTGCATCGCCGACAGCCAATCATCGTTCACGACGTCGTCGGCATCGCAGAACAGCAGGGCTTTCCCACGCGCGTGATCAGCCCCAATGTTGCGAGCGGCACTCGGTCCTGGTCGTGCGGATGCGTCGACGAGCATCAGGTTCGGGAGCGACTGCTCCCACGAACGCACCACGTCGGATGTGCCATCCTTCGACCCGTTGTCGCACACCAGTATTTCCCAGGCGAATGGCACTCTCTGACGAGCCAACGCAGCCAACTGCTCGCCGAGAGTTTTCTGCGCATTGAACGCGGGGATGATCACACTCGTGTCGAGAGTCGGAGCACGCTGGATCACGGGCCGCTGCCCCGGAGCAGCGCGCCGAGATCAAGCGGCGCAACCGGCCCTTCGACGCGACCAAACCGTGACCCGAGTCTCGCGCCAATGTGGCTGGTCACGTTCGTCAGGTCAGATGGTCGTCGGATACGCGTGAGCTTGGAAATTGCTCGTCGACCGATCCCCGACGCTGTCGGTTGGACGCCGGGCTCCAGTGCACCGAAACCGTCAGCTGGGGTGGCTACGGTCGCGTTGAACACGCGACGGTAGGCATCCACCTCAGGACTTGGCCCAGCGGTCGGGTCGTCGATACGCCCGGCCGCCTCGATCAGCCGCGCGTATTTGCGACGGAGCCGCCGGTCGCCGATGCCGTTCGCGTAGGCCTGACTAAACGTCGCACGAAGGTTTGGGCGATTTCGGACCGTCACGACCGCGGTCGGCGCGGTGGCGAGAGCTTCGCCGGCCAGTTGGATACGCCAGCACAGGTCGACATCCTCACCCCGGTGCTGGAACTCATCGAACCCTGATACCCGCTCAAACACCGACTTTCGCACGCCGAGGTTTCCCCCGCCAGCGACAGGAATCCTGGAGAGAAACGGCATTCTGTACGTCGCGAAATCGAAATAGACCGGCGCTTCCGGATCTGAATTGAGCTCTGGCCGACGCGACTTCCCCGTCACAAAACCATGCGACTGAAGCGCGCTATGGAGCTCGGCGACCCAGTCGTCCGCGACAACATCGTCCGCATCGCAGAACAGCAGGAAAACTCCCCGGGCGGCGGCGGCACCGACATTACGCGCGGCTCCTGGTCCCCGTCGCGCGGAGGCGTCGAGCAACTGCAGTTGCGGAAGTCGAGCCTGCCAGTCACGAGTGACCTGCGCCGTGGCATCCGTCGATGCGTTGTCGCAGACGAGAATCTCCCAGGCGAACGGCACCCGCTGGCGGCCCAATGCCGCCAACTGCTCGCCCAGTGTCGCCTCGGCGTTGTACGCGGGAATCACCACGCTCACCTCGATGGGCGATGGCTCTGCCGTCATCGCAGCATCCGGTTCTTCGCGGCGCTCCGCACCTGCTGGTACCCGGCAAGCAGGGCGCCAGCGGTCAGTGCCGTGTAACCCCGCTCCGCGAGGGCGCTCAAGACCAGCTCGACGACCTCCGCGCGGTCGAACGCCGGAAGCATTTCGCCGGGCGCGAGGGTTTCCGGATCTCCACGATCGTCGTGCAACAGAAGGATTGAACCGGGAAATACCCCGTACAGCGCTCGGGCCGCAATCGCGGAAGCGTCATCGTCGAGCCAGTCGAGTCCATCTGCCGACCACGAGACATTCAGGAGACCCATCGAACGGATGATGGCTGCCTGGCGCACCGTGTTCGCCCCGTACGGAGCTCGATACAACCGAATCGGCACGCCCGTGACCGACTCGATCCGAGCGCGCGCCGCAGCGATTCCGGACCGTGCCGCGCCCGTGCTCATTGTGAGCAGCGACGTGTGATCCTGGCCGTGCACGCCAATTTCGTGTCCATCGGCGATGATCCTGCGCGCCACGTCGGGGTACTTCTCGACCTGGCGCGCGAGCACGAAAAACGTGGCCTTCACATTGAAGGCGGCGAGAATATCGAGAATCTTCGGGGTGAAAACCTGGTGCGGACCGTCATCGAAAGTGATCGCCAGCACGCGTTCTGTGGTGTTGACGCAAAAGACGCTCAACAGGGCGGCGATCGGCGATGACGCCGGAACGGGAAGCACTGCACTTTCTGCGAAACGACCACCCGGGGGACGTGGATCGCTCTCGATGTCACGCCGACGCACGACGACGGCTCGACCAACGCCGCTCACTATTGAGCCTCACCAGAGTTCGACACCGAGTCAGGTTCCTCTCGATCCCCTGAAGCAGTCGTCCGACTGACCACGTCGTACGTTGTCTCGACCTTACTATGCACCTTCCTTCTTGCCACGGTTTCGTGCGTCGAGCCTCGTGCTCGGGCGCGACGTGCGAGAAGATGTCTTGGCAACGCCGAATCCGCCTTCACGACTTCCTGCGAAAGTGTGTCCATGAGCCGTACCCCCCAGCAGGACGTGAGCCCGGACCGCAACCGTGACCAGCAGGTTCCACTGGTGAGCGTCATCCTCGTCACCAATCGCGCAAGTGCATTCCTGCGTGAGGCACTTGATTCCGTGGCTCGTCAGACCTACCCGAATGTCGAACTCATCGTGGTCGATGACGGCGCAGAAGATCCGCAGTTCATTGAGGTCGCCGTGTCCGAGCATTCGACGGGCCGCGTCGTGCACCAGCCCTCCGCTGGGGTGTCGGCGGCGCGAAACGCCGGCGCCGCAGAAGCCAAGGGTGAGCTTCTGGTGTTTCTGGACGACGACGACAGGTGGCGACCAGAGCGCCTCGCGCTGCAATCCGTCGCACTTCTGGATGCGCCGGATGCGGTGGTGTCCTACTGCGGGATGCAATCAATCGATGATGCGGGGGCCGTGATCGCGCCGGCAAACCAGTTCGCGGTGAACGGGGAAGTCGACGTTGCGCGACGTGCGACTGGCATCATCCTGCCCAACGTGATTGTGCGACGTACCGCGTTCGAGCAGGTTGGTGGATTTGAACCTCAGTTGCGACTGGCGGAGGACCTGGATCTCATCCTGTCGCTCGCTCGGCTTGGCGATTTCGTCTTCGTGCCGGATGTCCTGGTCGACTATCGAACCCACAGCGCCAATACGACCAAGCGCTATCGGGACCTCTGCAAGGGGATCGACGGCGTCATCCGCGCGCACCTTTCCGAGGCGGAGGTCAGGGGTGACAGCGCCTTGGTTGCCGCGTTCCGGGAGAGCCTGCTCGCCAATCAACGGTACGCGTGGTGGTCGGCGCTCCGTGCGGCGAAGGCTGATCTCTCGCAACGTCACCCTGGCCGAGCCATTGGCGCTGTCGCGTGGTCACTTCGCTTTGCCCCGCGAGGTGTTCGGAGCGCGCTCCTAAGACGGCTCAGGCGCGGCAACTGATCGCGACGGATCGAGTCCCACGCGGCGCCACGCACCAACAAGCAATGCCGCGGTGACGCATGCCGCCGAGCCCAACGCGATGCCGGTCGTCGCCGTCATCTGCTGCGCCGTCGCGTACCCGCTCGACTGCCAACTCGCGAGGCACACAGCACCAAATATGGCTGCCGCCGCGATGAAAATCCACAAACCCCAGCGCCAGCCGACGGCGATCCGCCTTGTTCTCCCCGGGAACCAGGCCGCAACTGCACCCGCCAGTAGCGCGCCGGCCATCACGTCACTCGGCCGATGCGCGTACGACGCGACCTGTGAGACCGCGTTCGCTGTGCCAAGGATGATGAGGGGCACGAGCATCACGGGACGCCGGAGGCTTCCGGGCAGCAACACGTACACGGCAATCAGCGCAGCGATGCTCACGGATTCGTGGCCGCTCGGGAACGTGTTGTATGGGTAGCCGTTTTCGCCCAGGTTCGGTCGATAAACGATGTAGTTCTTTAGCCCCGTGCTCGCGAGCAGTGTTATGAGGCAGATCGCAACCGCGATGTAACAATCGCGAATGCGCCCGTGCAGGAGCGCAATGACAATCAACACCACAAGGAGGACGGCGGACGCCACCACAAGGATGGTGCGAAAACTATCGGCCAACGGTCCAAGTGCCGCCCTCAACCAGATCACGGCGCCGAAAGACGACGCATCCAGCTGCTGACCGACCACGGTGCAGAGAAAGAACAGGTAGAGACCGACGCCCGCGACCAGGAAAGCGAGTGAAGCCAGTGCTGAACGAAGCACCCACGCCGTGCCTGGCTGCGGGACACTCATCTGGTCTGCCTTGCTCTGCTGTGACTTGCTCGGGAAGTAATTCGAAGCTAACGGCGGGCTCACACCACCCTATGCCTTGGCGATGTCGACGGTCGAGAGCCCAGACCGTGCAAACGCTCAGAGAAATCAGCACTTCGAACGCGAACGGCGATGTGTGCACTGGGACGCACAGCGCGCCAATAAACTCAGGCCCATGAGCGGTGACAGCAAGACAAAAGCTGCCGACGACGCCACGGAGCGGGAGCCCGAGCGGCGAATCACCGTAGGCATCGCGATCATCCTCGTGCTCGCCGCCTACTGGTTTTTGCCCAGTCGGGTTCAGCCGCTGCCGAACTGGGTGGTGCCAACCATCACGCTTCTCTTGTTCGTACCGCTCGTCGTCCTGAATCCGCG
>DASXNG010000283.1:0-2237 GCA_036495225.1 Galbitalea sp. | reverse complement strand
ACAACGGATCAGAACCGACCAAGCGTCGGAGCTCGACGTAGAGGGTCCCCTTGCCGAGCTCGCGTTCGCGAATGCGAGATGTTTTCTTTAGCTCAACTTTCGAAGGTGATGACCCCACGAACGTTGCGTCCGCTGTGCATGTCGGCGAAGGCGTCGTTGATCTGCTCAATCGAGTAGGTCTGGGTGACGAGCTCGTCGAGCTTCAAAGCTCCGGTGCGGTATAGCTCGAGCAGTCTGGGGATCTCTCGCCCCGGCGATCCTGTGCCAAAAATGGCTCCCTGAATCCGCTTTTGGTACATCGTCAGCTCCAACAGGCTTACGGGAATCCCGGTGGCCATCGCGGGTGCCGCAGACGTAACGACAACGATTCCTCCCTTGCGGATCGCGCTGAATGCTTGCGCTATATGGTCTCCAGCGAGGACTCCGACGGTAACGATCGCCGAGTCCGCTCCCTGACCGTTGGTCAGCGATCGGGCCCGATCAGCGGCATCTCCAACCCCGGCGAACACCTCGGTGGCGCCGAACTGAAGCGCTGTATCACGCTTGAAGGCAATCGGATCAACAGCTAGCACGTGGGCGGCGCCGACGTGGCGGGCACCCTGTACTGCGTTCATTCCAACCCCACCGGCACCTATCACCAGGACTACGTCGCCTCCCGTCACCTCCGCCGCCAGCGTTGCGGAACTCCATCCCGTGGGAACTCCACAGCCCAACAGGCAGGCCGACGAAGCGGGCACATCGGTATCGATGCGGACGCACGAGGCGACTGGCATGATGCTGTATTCGGAAAAGGTCGAGATACTGCACATCTGGCCTACGTCCTGGCCGTCGAGGTGCATGCGGTAGGTGCCGTCGGATTGGCTGCCGGCCAGGAGTCTTGCTCCTGTGTCACAAAGGTTCTGTGCGCCCGAAGTGCACCATCTACAGTGACCGCACGCTGGGACAAAGGAGGTGACGATCCGATCACCCACCTGGAGTGTGCCCACACCGGGACCCACGTCCTCAACCACGCCAACCCCTTCATGGCCGCCAACAAACGGAGACTTCGAGAGCGGAATGTCACCGCTGACAAGATGGTCATCGGAATGGCACAAGCCGGTCGCTTCGAGCCGCACGAGGACCTCGCTGGCCTTCGGCGGATCGAGATCGACCTCGGCCACTTCCCATTTCCCCGGTGACGCCCGGAGCAACGCCGCTTTCGTCTTCATGCCAATCTCCGGAGGGTGGACCCGAATGACCTAATACATATGATCTACCGCCACAGTAGCACCCATCGGAACCGTGGGGTCGCAAAACATCTGTATGATCTAGACTACGGTGTTCAGGCCCTGGCAGGGGCGGACCGTGGAAGGCTGTACCCGTGACCGAGGATTCCGAACTAACGATTGAACAAAGGGGGCCCGTTGCTCTGGTTACACTCAACGCGCCCGAACGACTCAACGCGCTCACGCAGAACATGTTCAAGGGTCTCGCCGCCACCTGGCAGGAGCTCGGTGCCGACACCGGGATTCGTTCTGTAGTACTAACGGGCGCGGGCCGCGGCTTCTGCTCGGGCGCTCATGCCGGTGGTCTGGCGAAGGCGGCATCCATGGCTGAACAGCCGGCGAGCTACCCGCGGTTCACGGCGCGGCATCTCAAGTTCTACAAGCCGGTCATCACAGCCGTAAACGGCGTCTGCGCCGGCGCCGGCCTCCACTTCGTCGCCGATTCGGACATCGTTCTCGCGGCCGCCTCGGCGCGATTCGTCGACACGCACGTCGATGTCGGGCAGGTCACCGCATTGGAGCCGATCGGACTGCTCCGCAGAGTGTCACTTGAGCATGTCCTCTCAATGGTCGTGCTGGGGCGGGCGGGCGGGTTCGACGCACACGAAGCCGTGCGCGTCGGTCTCGCGAGCGAGGCGGTTCCTGACGATCAACTCTTGGCGCGGGCTCTCGAACTAGCCGGCATCGCCGCCGCCGTGTCGCCAGCCACCGTTCAGGCCTCCTTGCAAGCCATCTGGGAGTCGTTCGATTTGCCCCTCAGCGAAGCCTATGACCGCGGCTACGAGTTTGTTCGAGCTCACCGCGAGCATCCTGACGCCCTCGAGGGCGTCCTCGCGTTCAGCGAGCGACGCAAGCCAGAATGGTCGTGACCGTGATGTGGCCACCGAGTTCGTCGTCAGTTGAACGCCGGCTCGCGGGGTAGGCCGAGAACGCGTTCCGCAATGATGTTGCGCTGGATCTCGTTACTCCCAG
>DASXNG010000282.1:0-20743 GCA_036495225.1 Galbitalea sp. | reverse complement strand
CTCAGGCGAACCGAACCAGTCGGTGAAATCACGGAAGAAGTTGCGGTTGCCGTATGACGAGCAACTATCGCCCGTTCCATACATGTTGTTGATGGCCTTGGTGTTGGGCGTGTACGGCGTGTAGTAGTACAGCGCTGCCGTCGCCTTGCTCCCGATGGTCACGGTGCGGGAGCCACAGCTCACGGTTGGGCTGTAGCGCACCGTCGTCGACTTGCCAACCGGATACCGGTTGAAGACGGTGGGATAGGCGGTTCCGGGGCCGGTCCCCTTCGGCATTCCGTACCTGATGAACTGGTAGGCCGCGTGATAGACCTGATTGAAGAATCCCGAATATTCGGTGTCGCACGGAGCAGAATCCGGACACGCGTATCCAGTGGCCTTCGCGTACTTCGCCGCTGTGGGCGCAGTCGATGTGACGAGGGACTGCTCCTTCTGCAGCAGCACGATGAGCACCTGCGGATTGATGCCGCACGCGACGGACACCTTGGCGATGATGGTGGCGGCACTCTCCGAGGCGGCCGCGGTGTAGGCCTTACACATTGGGTTCGCCGACTCGGCGTGCGTTGCCGTCTTGTAGTCCTTGAGGCAGGTGTAGCCCGTCGTGCACTTGGCAACCCGACCATTCAGGAAGGTCTGGATCTGGGCCGCGTTCATCGTCGCCGAGTTGTAGAAGATGACATCACTGGCCAGGAGGCCCGGATCGAATAGCGATGGCGCAGTCGTCGCGGATGCCGGAGCTGCGCCTATGAGCGTTGCGCCGAAAGCCAGTGTGATCGCGACCACAATCGCGGTGACCCCTCGAACTGATGACTTCACGGCAACTTCCCCTTGGCTGACACGCCATTCCAGAGTAATCGCGAATCCGCATTCGACGGCGAAGCCGAAGGGGATGTCGCTCTCCGCGCTCTGCGCGCTCGGACATCTCACATGCTGCACTGGGTAGTGTGGTCTGGACGCGCGCACCGCGGTCAAGAGTGAAACTGGAAGGCACGACGTGACTAATCGCACGCCGCGATCTCGGACCGGCGGTTATGCCGATCCGTTTGTTTCGGGCTACCGTCAGGAATTTGACAACTGGCTGCAGTCCATCGAGCGTGACAACCGCAACCGCGCATCGCTCGAACGACTCATCCGTACACGCGGCGTGGCGCGGCCGATCGCGCTCGGCAGACGCTTTGTTCGCAAGTCGCGCGAGGTTGGTCCGACCGAAACTTTGCGAATAGCGGCGAGCCGCATTTCCAGTCGCCTGCGAAGGGGCGACTCATGAGTGATCGCGACGAGGTCGACTTCGCGGCAGTTCTGCGCCAGCGATTGACGGCGATCGCCGGAGTTCTCGGGGCAACGGCCGAGCTCCAGGCGGAAATCGCGGATGCACCGCTGCGCGATGTGCTCGTCTCGGTAGCTGGCCTGGCTCGCACAATCGGCGGGTCGGCCCCGAGTTGGCTGCTGTTCGTGGCCGTAACTGGTTGCTTCCCGATTCCGGATGAGGTCGAAGACCTGCGCCGACGACTCGAGCTTTCCCGTACCGACATCGAAGCCGCCGCACTCACGATGCGCGGTACGAGAACGGCTGCTTCCCAGCGCGGCGTTTGGGACAAGCCGATGCGGCTGGTGACCGACGCGATGGTCATCGACGTGAGTTTCTGCGCACAATACGAGCACAACACGGGGATTCAACGGCTGGTGCGCGAGGCCATGTCCCGCTGGCACGCTGCCGGGCGTGCGATTGAATTCGTCGCATGGGACCACGACACCATTCCTCGCTCGCTGTTCCCGGAGGAGGTCGACCGCGTGGTCAACTGGGCGGATCCGGCGCGCAGCAGGAATGAGTATGTGCGCACGGGCGAAGCGGAATTGATCGTTCCCGTCAACACCACGTTTTTCGTTCCGGAGGTCCCGCGGGAACCGCTGTGCGCGCCTCTGGAAGGACTAGCGGAGCACTCCAACAATCGCGTGTGCGCCATTGGCTATGACGCCATTCCGCTGGTGAGCGCTGATTTGGTCAAGCAGGTCGAGAGCGAGCGTTTCTCCCGGTACCTCTCATTTATCAAGTACACAGACAGAGTCATAGGCATCAGCGCGGCCGCGGCCGGCGAGTTCCGCGGTTTCGCGTCGGCAGTTCGCGCGCAAAACCTTAAGGGGCCTGTCGTCGTCGAAGTGAGCCTCCCGGTCGATCTCCCAGATGCGACCCCGCGTCGCGGAAGCGAAACCGAACTGCCGCTCGTTCTCTCTGTCGGCAGCCACGAACCGCGCAAAAACCAGGAGGGGATACTGCACGCCGCAGAGCTGCTCTGGGCCGATGGCGTCGAGTTCCAGCTGATCTTCGTCGGGCGCGGAGATTCAGGGTGGACGGTACCGTTCGATCGACGTCTCGCGAAACTGCGCAAAGCCGGCCACCACGTCGAATCGCGTCGCACCGCAAGCGACCAGGAAGTTTCGCACCTTTACCACTCAGCACTCGTCACGGTGTTTCCGTCACTGCACGAGGGCTATGGGCTTCCGGTCGCGGAGTCGCTCGCAGCCGGCACGCCCGTGATTACAACCAACTATGGGAGCACAGCGGAGATCGGCGCCGCCGGTGGATGCCTGCTGGTCGATCCACGGGACGACGCGAGTTTGCTTGCCGCCATGCGCACCGTGTTGACCGAGCCCGAAGCGGTCGCAAAACTCGAAAACCAGATCGCGTCCCGCCCGCGGCGCTCCTGGGATGACTACGCGCTAGAACTATGGAACGCACTCGAGGATGTGAGCGTCGCATAGTGGAAACCCAGACGCTAATAGAATCCGCCGGAATCGATTCGCATGTCGCAACCCTTGCCCGGTTGCTTGGCCCCTCAACGGTCCTGACCTCAACCGGCGCCCTCGCGGCAGGAGCCGACCCGCGCGCCGTACTCGTCGATGTCCTCTCGCAGCCCAATGAGCGCGCGGTGTGGCTGGTCCTTGCCGTTCTCCAGGGCGAGCCGCCCACGTCGGATGACGTTGTGCGCTGGCGACGCCGCATCGAGTTGGAGGGCGCCACCCACGTTCTCGCGGTGCTGAGCCGTGGCTCAGGGCAGAAGGTTCGCATCATCCATGGCGGTGTCGTCGTTGACGCCCACCACACGCTTGCCACGACGCTGTCGACGGGCATCCAGCGTGTGGTGCGGAACGTGTTGTCGAGGTGGCACGCGACGCAGAAATATTCTCTGGTCGCGTGGGATCGCAAGTTCGAGCGCATCCACCTCATGCCACCCGGATCGCACGCGGGCGCCCGTGTATCTGCGCCCGTCGATCTCGTGAGCGTCGTGCCGTGGGAGTGCACGTACATCCTTCCCGAGCTGGCCGTTGAGGCACATCGCCTTGAGCGGATCCAGGCGGTCGCAGAATTCTCGGCAAGCCGATCTGCGGTGATCGGCTTTGACACCGTGCCCATGACGAGCGCCGAAACGTGTGGCCCCGGCATGCCTGGCGCGTTCGCGAGAAATCTGGCCGCCCTCACGCACTTCGATCGGATTGCCGCCATCTCGGACGCATCTGCGGCGGAGTATGAGGGCTGGCGGACGATGATTCACTCCGCGGGGCTACTCGGTCCAGAGATCCTCAGCATCGGGCTGCCTCTCGTGGCCATCCCCACCTCGGCGAAGGTCATCGATCCACGCAAGACGCTTGGGCTCGATGGTCGACCCATCGTGATGTGTCTCGGCAGTCACGAACCGCGTAAAAATCACCCAGCGGTGCTGCACGCGGCCGAACTCCTCTGGCGCGAGGGACTCGAATTCCAGGTGGTCTTCTGTGGCGGAAATGGTTGGGGCTCAGAGGGCTTCGAACATCGTGTGGGTGAGCTTCGTTCCGGCGGCCGCAAGGTCTCTACTCACACCCGCGTTCCGGATGCGACCCTGAGCGCACTTATGCGCGAAGCGCGATTCTCGATCTTCCCTTCGCTGAGCGAAGGGTACGGACTTCCGGTGGCCGAGTCGCTCGCAAGTGGAACGCCGGTCATCACGTCGAACTATGGCAGCATGGCAGGCATCGCCAGCCATGGCGGCGCACTGGTCGTCAACCCGCGGGACGATTCGGACATCGCCGACGCCATGCGGAAACTCCTGCAAGACGATGAACTCGTCGAACGGCTCGCAGCGGAGGCAGCGGCCGTCCCGACCACAACTTGGGAGGCATACGCCGATGAGCTATGGTCTTTCTTTGTCAACTGACACGTTACCCGGCGGAATTCTTCCGCATCTTGGAGCTCAATGAAAGTCTTTGTCCAAGTTCCTTGCCTTAATGAGGAAGAGACATTACCGGCTGTTCTGTCGAGTATTCCGCGCGAAATTCCGGGCGTGGACGAGCTGCACATCCTGATTATCGATGACGGGTCAACCGACCGCACCCTCGAGGTTGCCCGCGCACACGGGGTAACTCATTTCGTGCACCACGTGCGCAACATGGGTCTCGCTCGGTCGTTCCGCGACGGCGTGCACTACGCGCTCGCGCACGGCGCAGACATCGTCGTCAACACCGACGGCGACAACCAGTACCCGCAGGATCGCATCCCCGACCTGATCGCTCCGATCATTGCAGGCGAGGCCGACATTGTCATCGGCGACCGCCAAACACACAAGATCGAGCACTTTTCGAGAGCCAAGAAGCTGTTGCAAAAGGTCGGCAGCAAGGTCGTCAACGTCGCCGCCAGCACGAACCTTCCGGATGCAGCGAGCGGTTTCCGCGCGTACTCCAAGCTTTCGCTCATCCAGTTGAACGTCGTCACACAGTTCAGCTACTGCATGGAGACCATCATCCAGGCCGGCAACAAACGCCTGAAAATCGCGAGTGTCGCCGTTGACACGAACCCGAAGACTCGGGAATCGCGTCTGTTCTCGAGCACGGGTCAACACGTTTCGAAGTCCGCCCAGGCGATCCTGCGCAGCTACATCATGTTCAAGCCTTTCGGCTTCTTCGCGGCCATCGGCCTGATCATGCTTGTCGGCGCACTCATCCCGTTCATCCGGTACGCGATTCTTGTCTGGTTCTTCGGTTCAATCGCCGGAGCGCACCTGCAGTCGCTCATCCTGGGCGTTGCGCTGCTGATCGGGTCGCTGCTTTCCTTTGCTCTCGGTGTGCTCGCTGACCTCCAGCGGACGAATCGCGTTCTCCAGGAGGAGGCGCTCGAACGGCTGAAGGAAATCCAGTACGGGGCGGTAGTGCGGGAAAAAGAACATGTCGACTAGCGCGCAAGAGCGAGCGGATCGGCTACGCAGCCTTTCGTTCGAGAGAACGGATGCCCGTCAACGCGGGTTTTTTCGTGGCTTCGGTCACGCCGTCGTCGAGGTCTTCGGACAGCGCGAACTCCTGAACCTCCTGGTTCGTCGCGAACTCAAGGCGAAGTACAAGGATTCCACGCTCGGCTTCATCTGGACGCTGGTCAGGCCGCTCACCATGCTGCTGATCTACTTCGTGTTCATCGGCCAGATCCTTGGGGCGGCACACAACGTTCCCAACTTCGCGATCTTCGTTTACACGGGCCTCACGCTCTGGGGCCTATACAGCGAGGTGCTGATCTCCGGAACCAGTTCGGTGATCGCCAACGCCGGGCTCATCCGCAAGGTGTACCTGCCTCGCGAAATCTTCCCGCTGGCCGCAACGGGATCGGCGCTCATCAACTTTGCCATCCAGTTCGGCATCCTGTTGCTTGCAGTCCTTGTGACTGGGCAATTCAGGGTGTCGTGGGACCTGTTCTATGTCCCGGCCGGCGCTCTTCTGGCACTCGTCTGGGCCGTGGCATTCGCGGTGTTGTTCTCCTCGCTGAACGTCTACCTCCGCGACATCCAGTACCTCGTCGAAGTCGGCATGCAGATTCTGTTCTGGTGCTCGCCGATCGTCTACTCCTGGGCACAGGTTGTGCAGACTGCAAAAGACCACGGGGTGCTGTGGCTGGCGGAGGTCTATCTGCTCAACCCGATCTCGCTCGCCGTGCTGGGGTTCCAGCGCGGGATGTGGGCGGCGGGTTCCGAAACGACTCAGCTCGGCGTCAACACGATTCCCCCTCAGCCGTGGCCAGCGCACATGGCGCTCGACATGCTCATTGCGATCGCCGTCGGATTAATCTTCCTTGCAATTGCCCAGCGCGTCTTCGCGCGGCTGCAGGGCAACTTTGCGCAGGAGATCTGATGCCAGCAGCAATCACAGACGCGCCAGCTGTCTTGCGCGCGGAGGGCGTTTCCAAGCGCTTCGTCATTCGCAAGGACAAGTCGCTCAAGGAGCGAATGGTCAACTTCGGTCGCTCGAACAAGCACAAAGACGACTTCTGGGCGCTCGACAACGTCGACCTCGAGGTCGCTGCCGGCTCGAGTGTCGGCCTGCTCGGGGCCAATGGGTCAGGCAAGAGCACTCTGCTGAAGGTCATCGGCGGCATAATCCAGCCGACGACGGGTTACGTGGAGCGCCGCGGGCGAATTGCGGCACTACTCGAGCTCGGCGCGGGCTTCCACCCCGACCTCACCGGTAGGGACAACGTCTATCTGAACGGCGCGATCCTCGGGCTCAGCAAACGTCAGATCGCCGCGAGCTTCGACGCAATCGTCGACTTCGCAGAGATAGGCGAATTCATTGACACCCAGGTCAAGTTCTATTCCTCTGGTATGTATGTGCGGCTGGCTTTCGCGATCGCGGTACACGTCGACCCTGACATCCTTCTTGTGGATGAGGTACTGGCCGTCGGAGACGAGAAATTCCAGGCCAAGTGCCTCGCGAAGGTCGCGGACTTCCAGCGCGAAGGCCGCACGATCGTCTTTGTGAGCCACTCCGCCGAGCAAGTGAATCGGGTCTGCGATTCGGCCATCGTGCTCTCTCACGGCAAGGTCATCTACCGCGGAGACACCAAGGACGCGATCGCCGCGCTGCGCAAGAGTTTCTGACCTCTCGCCGTACTGCTAGCCAGCGTCGACACTCGACGCACCGACGGGTCGCCGCCAGCGCAGGTGTTGAGCGCATTTGACAGAGCAAATCACCACGATGAGCCATCCCCAGTTGACGAGGATGCCGCTTTCAGTGAGTCCGGTCAGAAGCAGTGCGACGAGGATGAGGGCCGGCCAGACGAAAATCCTGCTGCGCTTCTGAGTTGCCAGCACCCAGGCCTTGATGATGGCGAGTCCAACGAAGACCAGGAACGCGAACAGCCCGATGATGCCGACCTGGAACCATACGTCGAAGTAGGCGGAGAGCGCCGAGAAGTGTTGGATCGGAGCGCCAATGGCAGGGAAGGGCGCGACGTCCGCCGGCCAGTTGCCGACCCAGCCCCAGCCTTCTAGCGCGTGCACCTGGATGAACGGGAAAAGGTCGTGCCAGAGGCTCAGGCGGAACTTGAGCGCCCCGGTCGCACCGAGCAGCGCCAGAATCCTGTCGCGCAGGAAGTACGCCGTGATCACGCCGGCGACAGCGAGGGCTCCAAGGCCAATCAACCAGTAGCGCTGGCTGTGCTGCGGCACGCGTCGGAGCCCGAGCAGAGCCAACGCGGCGAGACCGAGCACGAGCACGACGCCGAAGTTGACGGGTGACTTGCACAGGACGATGGTGACGACCGAGGCGATGATCGACAGGATGGCGGTCGTTCGACCGATAGATCGGGTCAAGAGCTCAGTGCCGAAGGTCACGAGCGCCAGCAGCGCGACGAGTCCGAGGTCATCTCGCGACCCCATCACACCCTGGATCGGGCCGCCGTTGGCCAGCGTTCCGCTGATCGAGAGCTGCGGGAACGAGGTGTCGAGAAGAACGCCGACGAGAATCTCGATTCCGAGCGACAAGCCGAGAACGACCCGCAGCACGTCGCCGACCGCGCGAACGATCTGGATGAAGTCTCTCGCGAGTGCGACGTACACGCCGAGCAGGGTGATCACCACCTGGTACGCGATTGACCCGAGCGACAACCATTGGTATTGGCTGTAGAAGACGGAGAGCGCCGTCCAGCCGAGAAAAACCGTCAGCGAGATCGGCAGAAAGCCGCGCCACTCCAGCGTTGACCGCTGGCCAAGCACCGACAGGACGGCAAAACACACCAACCCGATGACGATGGCGAGTAGTCCCGCAGTTCCGATCAGCCGACTGATCAGGTAGCTGAGGAAGTTCGTGCCGATGATCACGACGGAGAGGGCGGCGGAGAATCGCGGCGACCCAAAAGGCTCGAGCGCCAGCTCGAGCGCGCCGCGATGCGGAGCTTCCGTGTCGCTCATGCCTGGACGGGCTCCGTGAGGGCGCGTTTACTCGTCACCGCGATGATCGTGAGCAGCAGCATCCCGTATTCAATTATGAGGCGGCTCTCGGTGAGGCTCTGAGCGAGGAGGGCCACGAGAAGCAAAATCGGCAGAAGTGTGATCGCCGTACGAGGACCGCGGTGACCGTACGGGACACCCGTGCGATCCACCGCAATGAGCCAGGTGCGCACGAGCGTCGAAATCACGAGTGCGCCGAATACGACGAGGCCGATGATGCCGAGCTGGAACCAGATGTCGAGCCACGCATCGTGGGCCTGCAGATACTGCACGCCGCCAATGTTGAATTGCTTGTACGTGAAGGGCTTGGTGAACGGATCCCAATACCCGACCCACCCCCAGCCGGCCACGGGCTTCTCGCCGGCGAGCTTGATGACCTCGCTCCAGATGCCGGTGCGCCCGGTGAGACTGTCGCTCTTGCCGAGAAGCAGAAACACGCTGTCCCGGAAGACCACGGCGACGGCGATCGCGACCAGTCCGACCGCGGCGCCAACGGCGTACACGACGACCCGGGCAGTCTGCGTCCGTTGGAATCGCACCAAGAGCAGCACTGCCGCAACGGCGGCGACCGCGACAAGGGCGACGGTGACGGTCGCTGACCTCGTCAGCAGTATGCACGCAGCGGCGACCACCAGCCAGAAGATTCCGAACACCCTGCGAACCGAGCCGCTGGCCAGTTGGATCGCAAACACGATGAGCCCGAGAAGAGCCACGAAACCGAGCAGATTGGAGTTGCCCATGATGCCCTGGATCTGCTTACCCGTGAACAGCACGTCTCGCGACCAGTAGAAGGCCGCGTGAATCTGGTTAGCCGGGAAGCTCTCCCACCACGGCAGCACGGGATGGCGCACGATCACGGCCACCACCAACTCGAACAGCAGTGACAGCCCGAGAACGATGCGCAGGGCGGTGCCCAGCGTCCAGAGCAGCTCTTCGCCCGTCAGCGAGATCGCAATCGCGCAGCCGACCGCGACGGTGATCGCGTTCAGGATGATGCCAACCCCGGTCCACAGCGGATAGAACGACCAGGCGAGCGACAGGATAGTCAGCGCAACAAACGCGATGAGGGGGTATGGCAGGCGGTTGAACCGCCACTGCCCGCGGAGCCTCACGAGGATCACGACGGCGGCTGCTGCCACCGCGATCACAATGACGCTCCAACCCCACCACGTCAGCGTGTAGCGCACGGAGTCTGCGGCAAGCACCAGATAGAACGTGAAAACGGCGAAACCGCGGAGCAACGAGCGGTTCCGAATCATGTAGGAAGGCTATCGGACTGGGCATAAGCGCCGCAGTGCGGCAGGGTTGGTACTTTGGGTTAGCCGAGTCGAGCAGGAGACATCCGGATGTTTGTGGGAATTGCCAACACCCCGAGGGATTACGCGTGGGGATCCCGCGATGCCATCGCGTCGCTGCTCGGGCGTGAAGCATCCGGCGGTCCGGAGGCGGAGTACTGGCTCGGTACCCACCCGGGCTCGCCGAGCGTGATTCTGGATCCGGCGACCGCCGGAGGGGCTACCAACCTCACGGAAATCGCGACACTGCCCTTTCTCCTGAAGGTGCTGGCGGCATCAGCGCCGTTGTCGTTGCAGGCGCACCCGACTCCAGCGCAGGCACGCGACGGGTTTGCTCGCGAGAACGCTTCTGGCATTGCGCTTGATGCCATCGATCGCAACTACAAAGACGAGGCCCACAAGCCGGAACTCATCTACGCACTGAGCGACGACTTCTCGGCCCTGTGCGGTTTTCGACCCGTTGCGGACACGCGAAGCCTTCTGGCCCCTCTTGCCGGGGATGCCGCAGTCGACGACCTGCTGGGGCGACTCGTGGATGACTCTCGTCTTCGCGAGGTCTTCGAATGGCTCATCACTCGAGGCGACGGTGTCGACGCACTGGTCGCGAGGGTGGTCGAGCTGGTCTCCGCCGACGACCGGGGAGTGCCGGAATTCCAACTCGTTCCCAGACTCGCTGCGGCATACCCGGGCGACCCCGGCATCGTCATCGCACTGCTGCTGAACCTCGTCGAGCTGAAGCCGGGCGAGGTGCTTTACCTGCCGGCAGGCAACATCCACGCATACCTCGGCGGTGTCGGAATCGAACTCATGGCCGCATCTGACAACGTGCTTCGCGGCGGGCTGACTCCCAAACACGTCGACGTGCCTGAGCTCCTCAAGGTGCTGGACTTCAGACCGCTTCCTGTGCCATACCTCGTGCCGTCGCATCCATCGGCTGGCGTCTCGGTGTTCCAGCCGGATGTCCCGGACTTCGAACTCGTCGTCATCGAGCCCGGTGACGGGGGAGTCGAGTTCTCGCCGGCGGGAGAAGCGATTCTCCTCTGCACCGGCGGTGCCGTGAAAATTACGGGCGCCAACGGGACCGCAGAACTGTCTCGAGGCCAGTCACTTTTTGCTACGGCAGATGAGCCGCCGCTGACGTTCACCGGGGCGGGGCGCGTGTTCCTCGCGACCTCGAGAGGGGCCTAAACGGCGCAAACTCGCGGCTCCACGCACACGCGCCAGCGAGATAGCGCGCTGGTACGGTAGTGACAAATGGATGACACGAGCCCCACAGCCACGAGGATTCATTCAGTTTCCGTGGTCATTCCCGTCCTGCGGGGCGAGCACACTCTCCGGCCTCTTGTCGATGAAATTCTCGAGTTTGCTTCCGAGACGCGCACCGCTGGCGGGAACCACTTTCGAGTGACCGAGATCGTCCTCGTGTATGACAACGGCTCAGACAATTCCGACATTGTGATGCGGGAACTCGAGCAGGAGTACGAGCCGGTGCGCACGATCTGGCTAAGCCGCAATTTCGGCCAGCACGCAGCGACCCTTGCCGGGATTGCCTCATCTGTTGGCGACTGGGTGGTGACCATCGATGACGATGGGCACCACGATCCGCGCGACATCGGCGTGCTGCTCGATGCGGCTGTTTCGAACCGAGCACAAGTCGTATACGCGAAGCCAACCACAGCGAGCTCATCCGGTCGACTGAAGAACTCTGCCTCGAAGAGCGCAAAGCAACTGATGAACGGGTTCGTTCCCAACGCATCCGATTACAGCCGGTTCCGGCTCATTCTCGGCTCGGTTGCGCGCGGAGTTGCCGCATACACGGGCAGCGGCGTCTACCTCGACGTGGCTCTCGGCTGGGTGGCTGGATCATTCGCGACAGCGCCAACCGAGCTGCGTGGCGAAACCCGATCGTCGGGCGGTGGCTTGCGCGGCGTTCTCGAACTCGCGGGGAGACTCGTGGTGACAAGCGGCACGCGCGGGCTGCGTGTGGTGAGCGCGATCGGTGTCGTCTTCGCCGTGTTGGGCGCCGCACTCGCGATCTGGGCAATTGTCGTGCACTTCACCGACACCGCACTCGCCGTCGGGTGGGCGCCCTCCGTCATCATCGTCTTGATAGCGTCTGGAGCGATCCTGTTCTCGCTTGGGGTGATCGCCGAGTATCTCGGGGTTATCGTGAGAGTGACCCTCGGCAAGCCGCCATACCTCATCACGTCAGACCCGGCCGCGGGTCCGTTAGGCGCTCCTCGGAAAAGAAGCTAGTGGTCACGCTCGCATGGATCATCGGTGCAACTGGGCTTCTCGGGCAGGCAGTGCGTCGCGCCGTCCACGCCAGAGACGGTTGGGCGGAGTTCGGCGGCGCCCGGATGCCTTGGGAAGACCGGGAGAAATTGATTCGCGTCGCGGAGGAGAACGTGACCGCGCTCGTCATCGAGGCAGAGCGCTCGGGGTCGGAGTGGTCGATAATCTGGGCGGCGGGAGCGGGAGTGCCAGCAACGGCAAAACCGGCGCTGGATGAGGAACTTCACGACTTCGTCGCCATCTTCGCGGCCATCGCAAGAGCGGCAGCCAGCTCGTCCTCGCGCGGCTCCGTCTTCGTCACTTCTTCTGCGGGCGGGGTCTACGGCGGCTCAGCAAATCCGCCGTTCACCGAGGAAACCGAACCGTTGCCGGTGACAGCGTATGGCTGGTTCAAACTGGACGTCGAAGCAGCAACGGCACGTTTCGCCGCGGAAACGGGAATTCCCGTGCTCGTCGGTCGCATCACCAATCTTTATGGGCCGGGCCAACGCCTCGGCAAGGTGCAGGGACTTATCTCGCACCTCGCGCTGTCGAACTTCACCAACGATCCGATCCGAATCTTCGCGCCCTTGGAGACAATCCGCGAATACGTTTTCGTGGATGACTGCGCAGACCTGATTCTTCGGAGCATGGAGCGACTTCGGCGGGAGCATGGCGAGTCGGGCGGCGTCGTGATGAAGATTCTCGGGGTTGGTCAGAGTCTCAGCATCAGCGAACTCCTTGGTTATCTCCATGGCATCAGCAAGAGACCGCCGCGCGTGATTCTGGGCGTCACGAGCGAGGGTGCGCGCCAGAGCGTCGACCTCCGCATGACCTCAATAGTCTGGCCGGAACTGGATCGCATGGAACGGATGCCTATCGCGGCGGGATTTCACGCAACAATGTTGGAAGTTCTGGGTCGCGTCACCCACTAAAGTCATTTCAGCGCCAGCGTCGGCGAATTTCGGCGCGAGCGAGACTTGCCAACCAACCGACAGCCACAAAGGTGCTGCCACAAACCCGAGCGGTGCGGCCATGCGTATTCTGATCATTTCGAACCTCCTCCCTCCGAGAGTCATCGGCGGGTACGAGATCGCGTGCTGGAACATCGCCAAGGGACTGCGTGAGCGCGGGCACGACGTCGTGGTGCTCACCAGCCCAACCGAGCGACCGATCACCGAAAACCAGGACTTCGTCGAGCGCTCACTGGCGATGCACGGCTACACGCATCCGCACCCGACGGAGCCGCACATCAAGGAATACGCCGACTATCAAAGCGTCGTGTCGGTGCCGGACAACACCAGGCTGGTGCTCGATGCCCTGAGGCGGTTCCGTCCGGATCACGTCATCGCTTTCAATCTGGTTGGGATCGGATCGATCGCCATCATCGATCTGCTGAACGCGGTCGGAGTCCCGTGGACGATGAACCTCGGCGATCGAGTCCCGAACACGATAACTGAGGCGGTCCCGCGCGACATCCTCGAGCTGTACGGCCTTGAAGACGGGGCGGCATTTCGCCTGGGCTCGCACGCGATCATCAGTCAGACGCTGGCAGACGAAATCGCCGCGGGCAGCATCGACCTGGGGAACAACGTGAAAATCATCTCCCGAGGGATACGACCAAGCGCAGAGAAGCGGGGTCGTGCCTATCGCGATGGGGGCGTCAGTCGTTTCAACGCAGCAGGAGCCATCAGCGAGCACAAGGGAGTTGGCATCATCGTCGACGCCGCAGCCCTGCTTCGTGCTCGCGGGATCGACGACTTCACGGTGGACGTGTACGGCGACGGTGAGCGCGAAGAGTTCACGCGGCGGGCGGCGGCGGCCGGTGTCGAAGAGCACGTGCGTTTTCCGGGAGCTGTTCAGCAGGCCGAACTGTTTCGCAGGAACGCGTCAGCGGACGCGTTCCTCTTTCCGACCTGGCCGAGGGAACCGTTCGGTTCCGCACCACTCGAGGCCGCAGCTGTGGGGTGCGTGCCGATCCTCACGTCCAACTGCGGGGCCGCCGAACGCCTCGTCGACGGCGTCGACGCGCTCAAGGTCGAGCGCACCGCCGAGGCATTCGCTGACGCGATGGAGCGGGTTATTCGGGGCGACATTGATCTCGAATCCTTCGGACGCGCCGGAATGGAGCGCATTGCCGGCCCGCTCTCATTCGAGCGTTCGCTCGTCGAGCTCGAAGAATTCATCGCATCGTTCGCGAGGCCCGATTGGGCCGACGCCACTCTGGACGATCCGGCCGTCGCGACTGATGTGCTGGCCAAAAACTCGAGGGGACTCGAGCTTCTCTTCACGGAGCTCGCGATCAGGGACATCCCCGTAGTACCGCAGCGTTCGAACGGCGATCGGGCTCGCGCTGCAGCTCGAGCCGCTCGCGACGTGGCGCTGGGTGGCGCGAGGGCGCTGGTGCGTCGTGCGCGCGGCGAGACACTGCCACCGCCGGTCGATCCCAACGCCGTTTTGATCGACGAAATGGTGGTTTCCCTGCGGTTGCAAAACGAGGTTCACCGCAAGGACAACCTCGCGCTGCGCCACCAGCTTGGCTGGGCCGATGCACAGGGCGACTCGGAGATGTCACGGCGCGTCTAATCGGCTGTCCCCATTTCGGGGATTTATGATCTGCGACTTGACGCGGGCGAATTACAAGGCTGTAATTATCTCTAACGCGCTATGAGCGATCGGGCCGAACGCGGAGGGGAGACGTCGAGATGGCAAAGTCCAGTGCTGCACAACAGATCAGTGCGGCGCATCAGGCCGGTGCTGTTCAACAGACCACGCATCCGCTCGAACGCCCGGAGCCCGCACGCTACGTTCCATCCGCCCCAGAGAACTGGTTCGTAGATCCCGTTCGCCTCGGTGTTCCCGGTGTTCGCCAGCCATCGACGGTGGGCGCTGCCGAAGAAGAGAACCCGCTGGCATGGCAGTCGGATTCGCTGTGCGCGCAGACCGACCCTGAAGCCTTCTTCCCCGAGAAGGGCGGCTCGACTCGCGACGCCAAGAAGATCTGCGCTTCGTGCGAGGTTCGGGCACAGTGCCTCGAGTACGCACTCGAGAACGACGAACGCTTCGGCATTTGGGGCGGGTTGTCGGAGCGGGAGCGTCGCAAACTTCGGAAGCGCGCCTAGTCTCTAGCTCGTGCATCCCAGAGTTACCGCGATCCTCGTCGCCCGAAATGGGGCCGACTATCTCGATCGAACCCTGGCGGCGCTGACCTCACAGAGCCACAGGCCAGATTCACTCATCGCAGTGGACGCAGGCTCAAAGGATGGCTCCGCCGCAACTCTCACAGCCGCGCAGCCCACGCTGTTCGTATCCTCGACCAGCAGGGGCGGATTCGGGGCGAGCGTCGCGCACGCCCTTCGACTCTCGCAGCCGGCGGAAGGCAACGACGACTGGTTGTGGTTGCTGGCTCACGACAGCGCCCCGCACCCGCACGCCCTTTCCAGCCTGCTCGCCGCGGTCGAGATCGCGCCGTCTGTGGCTGTTGCCGGTCCCAAGCTGATGCGGTGGGATGACACGGACACGATCGCCAGGTACGGCGAGTCGATGACGAACCTCGGCTCATCGGTCATCCTCGTGGAGAACGAGCTCGACCAGGCCCAGTACGACAGGCAGAGCGATGTGCTCGCGGTCTCTGCCGCAGGCATGCTCGTGCGCCGGTCGGTGTGGACGGCGCTCGGCGGCTTCGACCCGGGACTTCCCAGCGTCGACGCTGCCCTGGACTTCTCGATTCGGGCGCGGCTTGCCGGCCACAGGGTGATCGGCGTCCCGCATGCGCGCATTGCGAGCGCGGGTGGCCCGGAGCTTTTTGGTCGCACCTCCGTTGCAGCGAGCACGACAGCACGAGTTTCACGTCGGGCACAGCTCCATCGCAGGATGGTCTACGCCCCCGCGGCGGCGCTGGTCGTACACTGGCTGTCGCTTCTGCCAATCGCGGTGCTGAGATGCGTTCTCCAGCTGATTCGAAAGCAGCCGGGGCTTGTCGGCGCTGAACTCTCTGCCGCATTCGCGACCGCGTTCTCCGGGCGCATTGCCCCGGCGAGGCGAAATCTGCGGCGAACCAGAAAACTCGGCTGGGGCGCGATCGCGCCATTGCGGCTCTCCTCGGCGCAAGCGCGCGAACGCAGGGTCAGCCGACCGGTGGCGACCGATGGCGACGGGACCGTGCAGGAGCGCACGAGGGCGAGCTTCTTCGCCGGCGGCGGCGCAGCGATGGTGGTTCTGACCGCCGTGATTGGCGTCGTCGCCTACGGACCTCTGCTCGGAGCCATCGGAGTTCAGGGCGGCGCTCTGCTCCCGCTGTCTGCCACGGTCGGCGAGCTCTGGGCGGGCGTCGGGTACGGGTGGCATCAGGTTGCCGGCGGAGTTGTTGGTCCGTCTGACCCCTTCGCGGCCGTGCTTGCGGTGCTTGGTTCGCTGACCTTCTGGTCACCGTCCTTCAGTGTTGTGCTGCTGTACCTCGCGGCGTTGCCACTCGCGGCCCTCGGCGCGTGGTGGTGCGCAACGCGGCTCTCCTCGAAGGCATGGCCGCCGGCGATCGCGGCACTGCTCTGGGCGTTTGCGCCCCCCTTCCTCGCGAGCCTCAATACCGGACACCTCGGGGCGGTGATCGCACACCTCCTCCTCCCGTGGCTGGTATTCGCCGCTCTGGCCGCCGCCAGAAGCTGGTCGGCGAGCGCCGCAGCGGCGATCCTCTTCGCCGTCGTCGCGGCGTCTGCGCCGAGTATCGTTCCGGCGCTGGTTGCGCTCATTGTCATCTGGATCATCGCCCGGCCAACGGCCGTGCTTCGCCTCGTCGGGATCGTCATTCCCGCGGCGGTGCTTTTCGCGCCGTTGGTGATTGCGCAGGTTCGACGCGGGACGCCCCTGGCGATCCTCACAGATCCCGGGCCGCCTACAGCGAGCGCGACCGCCGCACCGCTCCAGCTGGTGCTCGGCTCGCCGGATGGCACGGTCGCGGGATGGTCGAGTGTGGTGTTCGAACAGTTCGCATCGCTGTCCGGACCAGTCGTGTTTGCTCTTCTGCTTGTCCCGCTCCTCGTGTTGGCGATCGCCGCAGCTTTCCTTCCGGGTTCATCACGGAGCATCCCGAGCCTCTTCGTTGCCGTACTTGGTCTTGCCACCGCGGTCGCAGCGACTCATCTCGCCTTCACCACCACCGGTACGAGCGTCGTGACACTCTGGCCCGGGGCCGGATTGAGCCTGATGTGGTTGGGGCTCACGGGTGCGGCCGTTGTCGGGCTCGACGCCATGCGTCGTGCGGTTGCCGCTCCCGCACTGGTGGTCGCACTGGCATCCACTCTCGCAGTCGCACCGCTGTTGATCCAGCCGCTGGCGGGTGGAGCGAAGATCGCAGCGAGCAGCGGGGTTCTTCTTCCGGCGTACGTCAACGCGGAGGCGACAGGGAAGCCGGGGCTCGGCACACTGGTGTTGGTACCGCTGCCGGGCGGAGCACTCGGGGCGACCGTTCAGAGGGGAACCGGCGCGTCACTCGACGACCAGTCGACCTATGCCGCAACCACCGGTGGACTCTCGAGCGCGCAACTATCGACGGCGAAGCTTGCCGCCAACCTGGCCTCCAGAAGCGGGCTTCCGATCCCGTCCGCGCTGCAGGATGCCCGTATCGGTTTCGTGCTCCTAGCCCAGGCCAAGAGCGCTGGAGGGGATGATGTGCACCAGCGCGCAGCGGATGCCCTCAACGGTGATGGCGCACTGACCTCGGTCGGGTCCACTCCGATGGGGTTGGTGTGGCGTTACGCCGGCCCCGCGGGCAGCGGGGTCAGCACAGTTCCGACGGTGGATCAATCCGAGCGCACCTGGTACCTCGCGGCGCTTGGAGTGGTCTTCCTCATCACCCTGCTGCTCGCAGTCCCCACGCGGTCTACCCGGCGGCGGGCGACGGTGGTAAGCGCAGACGATGAGCGCGCGACCCTGGGGGAGGATGACGATGTCTGATCGAACGGATGACGCGGAAATCACGAGAATCGTGAGCCCGCTCGACCCCTCGGAATCTGTCTCGCAGGAATCGGTCTCGCCGGAATCGTTGTCGCCGGAATCGTTGTCGACCGAGGCCCCCTCGTCCGGGCCGCTCACGTCAGAGGTCTTCGTCGAGGAAGACGACGCTCCGCCGTCATTCGTCGAGACCTCCGACGAGTCGTCGAGATCCACGTCGGAAGCAGGCGGCCCGAGGCGAAGCGCTGCCGCGTTGTGGGGCCGTGCCGTTATCGGCATCGTCGTCATTGCGGTCCTCGCAGTAGTGGTGGGAGCGACATTGCTTCCCTGGCCGAGCGCTGGCGTCTCCGCGAAAAGCGTCGTGGTGACTCCGGTGCCGGCCAGCCAGCAAGTGGTGTGCCCCGGCGGTCTGCTGCGCCTGGCGTCCGCGTCTGGTGCCGGTGCAACAACCGTGTCCTCGATTGGTACCCCGATCATCTCGAGCGCCGCGGCATCCGGAAACGTGCAGGCGAAATCGTTCGCCCACTCGAACGCTGGCACCGCCGGTTCGCCCGCCGCGCCGCAGCTGCTGACAAGCCCGTCTGGTTCTGGAAGCGCGCCGACTCTCCTCGCGGGATCTCAGTCGCAGAGCGTCTCAACGGATGAGTTCACTGGGCTGGCAGCCGAGGGGTGCACGTCGGCGACCGGCGACGTGTGGCTTGACGGCGGTGCAACGACCGTCGGACGCACGACGCTGCTGCTGCTCGCGAATCCGAGCGACGTCCCCGCGGTCGTCTCGTTGCAGATTTACGGTGAGAACGGCCCCGTCACCGCCCCAGGTATGAGTGGCATTGGAGTGCCAGCCGGTGCCCAACGTGTGCTGTCGCTCGCCGGATTTGCGACGAACCTTGCGTCGCCCGTCGTCCACGTCGAGAGTGCTGGTGGGCAGATCGTTGCGACGCTCGAACAATCGACCGTGCGCGGAGTCACCCCCGGTGGAATCGACTTCATCGGCGGCCAACCGCAGCCGACCACCACAACGGTCATCCCCGGCGTTGTGCTTGCCGGCACGCAGGCCGTTCAGTCGCAGCTCGGGCAGAGCGGTTTCGACGATCTCGAAACCACACTTCGGGTGTACCTGCCAGGTTCGAAGCCCGTCACTGCGGCCATCACCGTTGTTCCAGAGAACGGCACGGTGACGGCCAAGCCGATCAAAACCTCACTGCAGCCAGGAACAGTGACCGACTTGCCGCTGGACCAACTTTCGCAGGGAAGCTACACAGTGATTGTGACCGCCAGCGTGCCTCTCGTCGCGAGCGTGCGGGTGTCGACCGCGGGGTCCTCTGCCGTGAAGGCGGCAACGGACTTCGCCTGGCTCACCGCAGCGCCACTGCTCACCGGTGACACCATGGTCTCGATTCCGACGGGCATGACGCCCATGCTTCACCTGGAGAACCCCACGGCCAAGACGGAGAACGTGCAGCTGAAAGGCTCCGACGGAACGAGCATCAGCACCTCGGTCGCGCCACACTCCGCAACGACAGTCTCGGTTGCTGCTGGGGGCAGTTACACGATGTCCGGAATCACGGGTCTCTATGCCTCGGTGAGCGGGCAAACCGATGGTGGGGTCACCGGATTCGCGGTGTACCCGTCGACACACGGTCAGGGCGCTTTGCGCGTCTACGGGTAGCACTCTGCTACCCGCCGCCGGCTACAGGTGGCGGAAGCGCTCCGGTGCGAGGTCCCAGGGGTCTTTGCCAAGCAATTCGGCGACGGCGCGGAAGACGCAACTTTCGATCATCATCCGCTTGTGCAGTTCGTCGTAGCGGTGGAGGCGCGACATCCGTTCGATGGGCAGTCGATAGAGGATGATGCGTCGCTCACCCTTGATGACCCGCCAGCGGTCGAGCCCGCTCGCGCCGAGGGGAGCCGATGGCAGAACGGCCACCTCGAACCGGGCTTCGGTGAGCTCGTCCGGCCAGAGGTCTTTGAGATACTCCGCAGTCGCCGCAACGGTCATGTCGAAGAGGTCGGCCCTTGAGCGGAGAAGCGGCAGGTGCGGGCCGGTTACCGCGGCGCGTATTCCCCTCCCGTGTCGGTCACGCCAGCCCGGTCTCGCGGAGGGCGGAGCGCTTCGCCGTCGAGATGTGACCATCTGCCCATGGTAGACCGGCGTGCCAGCCTCCGCTTTGGTCGAGCGGTGCCTAGTCTTGTCTCACAATGACCGGTCGACCGTGCAGCAAAGTCGCGTGTGGCGACGACGCAGTTTCGACGCTGACCTACGTGTATGCAGACTCCATGGCCGTGCTGGGCCCGCTCAGCCAAACGGCTGAGCCGCACAGCTATGACCTCTGCGCGCGTCACTCGGAACGACTCTCCGCTCCGCAGGGCTGGCAGGTCGTGCGACTAGCTCACATGGGGTGAGCCAATCTCGCCGAATGGGCATGCCCGTGCCCACCCAAGTAACATGCTTGGGTGCCAGTCCTGACCAGCCCCTTTGCCTTCGACAGCGTCGACCTCGTTGCCTTTGATCTCGACGACACCCTCGCCCCGTCGAAGTCCAGCCTCGACCCGCACATGGCGGAACTGCTCGCAGCACTGCTCGAGGTCGTCCAGGTGTGTGTCATCTCTGGTGGCCAGTTCGGGCAGTTCGAATCGCAGTTGATCAGGGGCCTTCCAGCCAGCGCGTCGCCACTCTTCGCGAGACTGCACCTTCTCCCGACCTGCGGAACCCAGTACTACCGCTATGAGGACGGCTGGCGGCAGCAGTACGCCGAAAACCTGACGGAGGAGCAGAAGACGGCTGCCCTGTCGGCACTCGAGTCCAACGCGAAGCAACTCGGCTTGTGGGAGTCCGAGACCTGGGGACCCATTCTTGAGGATCGCGGGTCGCAGATCACGTTCTCCGCGCTCGGCCAGGAGGCTCCCGTCGACGCGAAGAAGGCGTGGGATCCGACCGGCGCACGCAAGGAAGCCCTGCGCGCGGCGACCGCGCCACTGCTGCCG
>DASXNG010000281.1:0-9348 GCA_036495225.1 Galbitalea sp. | reverse complement strand
TCGCACCCCTCGATCATCGGATGGTGCCCGTTGAACGAGACATTCGAACCGCTGACCGGCAATGTCACTGTGCTCGATGACGTGACGCGTGGGATGTACCTGGCAACCAAAGCCGCAGACCACACCCGACCGGTCATCGACGCATCCGGTTATTCGCATCGAGTCGAAAATGCAGACATTTACGACTCTCACAACTACGAGCAAGACCCCTCGAAATTTGCCCTCCAAATGCGCGGACTCGCCGAGAACGAACCGTTCATCAACCGGGCTGAGGATGGAACGACATGGTCAATCCCGTACTCGGGCCAGCCATATTTCTGCAGCGAGTTCGGCGGCATCTGGTGGTCGGACACCGAGGCGACGGGTAATGGCTCCTGGGGGTACGGAGCAGCACCCCAGACGATCGAGGAGTGGTACGAGCGCGCTGCTGGCCTGTTCGACGTGCTTCTTGGCGACCCATCCATGTTCGGTTACTGCTTTACGCAACTCACCGATGTCTTCCAGGAGAAGAACGGAATCTTCACGTTCGACCGAAAACCCAAGTTCGATCTCGAACGAATCCGCGCTCTCCACTCTCGTCCGGCCGCCATTGAGGCCGGTCCCATTCATCGCGCAGCTCTAGTTCGCGATGAGTAACAGAAAACAGCCAGTCCCGCGGTGCGAAGCTAGGAGGCTTCGATGCACCGCAGCAATCACAAAGGAGTGTATTACCAGTGCGTAAGTCAATAGCAATCGTGGCACTTGTGGCCACGGTCAGTCTCGGTCTGGCTGGATGTTCATCAGCAGCCACGACATCCGGATCTGGCCATGTCACGCTCAACGTCGTCGGGTTCGAAGGCGAGAGCACCGAAGTCGCAGATATCCCGAACATCAACAAGGCGTTTGAGAAGAAGTACCCCAACATCACGCTGAACTACAAGTACGTCTCGAACTCCGAGTATGACCAGTACAACAACACTCGCCTGGCCTCCGGTTCAGCCGCGGATGTGCTGATGACGAACCCCACGCGAGTACAGCAGTGGGTCAAGCAGGGTTACCTGCAGGACCTCAGTGGGCAGTCGTGGGTGAAGAACATCCTTCCCAACGTCGCACCATTCGGAGAGGTGAACGGCAAGACGTACGCGTTCACCCAGCAGAACATCCCCATCGGACTCTACGCAAACCTCGACATCCTGAAGAAGGCTGGGATTGAGGAGGTGCCGCAGACCTGGCCAGAGTTCATCGCAGCGTTGCAGAAGCTCAAGTCGGCGGGCCAGCCCGGCCTGCTCCTTGCTAACCAGACGGGTTGGACAAGCGAGCAGATCTCGATGGCGCTCGCTGCAAGTCTTGTCGACAACAGCTGGGGACCGAACTACGACAAGGGTGGCTCAACCTGGAACCCGTCGTTCAGCCCGGTGTTCGACCGTTTGAAGCAGCTTCTCACCACCGGCCTTGTCAACGGAAAACTGATGAACGGCATCGAGCCCTTCAACGTCGGAAACAGCCAGTTCATCGACGGCAAGTGGGCGTTCACCGTGATGGGCGCCTGGGAACTGCAGGCGATTCAAAACGGCGCTAAGTTCGACTTCTCCTTGAACCCGATGCCTGGCGGTGACGCTGGTACCAAGCCGAAGAGCTTCACATTCGTCGGGTCCGGCTGGGGCGTCAACGCTGCGTCTCAGAACAAAAAGGCCGCGGAAGAGTATGTCGCTTTCATGGCTTCACCCACCAGTGACGCCGGTTACCTCGCCGCGGAGAATTCCTTCAGTACCCTCTCCAACGTGCCGAGCCCGACGATGCCGAAGGCGACTTCTTTCGTCGAGGCGTTCAACGACAATCGCACGACGCCCTCGCCGATCGAGTTCATCCAGTTCCCGAGCTACGAGCAGCAGTTCTGGAACGTCGGAACATCACTCTTCAACGACCCTTCGCAGTCGGACTCGAGCCTGCTGAACAAGCTCGATCAGACCATCCCGAAGACGAAGTAGAACTCAGGCACAATATCGGGGCGGCTGTCACCGCGAGTCGTGTGACGGCCGCCCCCTTGCCAAGAAACGAGAGACAACAACGGTGTTGATACGCGGGCGCTCTGCGCTTTTCCTCATACTTCCGGCGGGGATACTCTTCGCCGTGTTCATGCTCTACCCCCTCGTCCGTGGCATCCAACTGAGCTTCACGAACGCCATCGGGCCGGCGGGCGGCACCTTCGTCGGGTTTGCCAACTACATCGCGATGGTCACGGATCCGACCGTGATCCGCGCTTTGGAAAACACTCTCGTCTACACGGTGCTCGTCGTGGTGGTCCAGAACGCCGTGGCGTTGTTGCTCGCGTACTGGTTATTCCAACTCAAACGCGTGCGAAACATTGTGCGCGCAAGCCTGCTTCTGCCTGCCATGATGGCGTTCGTAGCGGTCGGATACCTGTGGTCATTCATCTACTCCCCACTGGGTGGGCCCCTGGACCTCGTGATGGACGCTCTGGGTCTTCATGGCCTGGAGAAGATCTGGCTCGGCGATCCGCAGACGGCGTTGCTGTCGATCGCTTTCGTTTACATCTGGATGTACACGGGATACGCAACCACCATCTATCTGGCGAATTACCTCGCGATCTCGCCGAGCCTGCTTGAAGCCGCGCAGCTCGACGGTGCTCGCGGCTGGACACGATTCCGCACCATCGATTGGCGCCTGCTGGCGCCTTCGCTGACGATCAACATCACCCTGTCGGTCATTGGTTCGCTGCGTGTGTTCGACCTGCCGTTCATCATGACCCAGGGCGGTCCGGACAACTCCACCCAGACGCTCAGCCTGGACATTTACAACAACAGCTTCACCAACTTCCAATTCGCCTACGGCACCGCCGTGGCCGTTGCGCTGCTGATCCTTACGGTCATCGTCGGCGTAACCCAAGCGACGATCCTGCGTCGCAGAGAGGTCGATCTGTGATGACGACGTTCCCGCTTCACACCGCTACAGTTTCCCGGCGGTCGGCTCGCACGCGCCAACGAGTCAGCGGACTGACTGCGTCGGTACTGTTGCTAGCTTTCGCAGCACTCACGCTGCTCCCGATCTACATCATGATCGTCGCGTCGCTCAAGACGGGAACCGACTCGGAAACCAATCCCTTTGGGCTGCCCCTTCACCCGCAGTGGCAGAACTACGTCAACGCATTCCAGAGCATGCACTATCTGCAGAGCGTAGGGAACACCCTCATCATCACGCTCGCCACCGCGATCGTTACGATCTTCACTGCGTCCCTGGCCGCGTGGGCAATCGTTCGGTACGCGCGGCGCTGGACCCGCACGGCATACCAGGTCTTCGTCGCCGGCCTCACCATCCCCGTCTTCGTGGTGATTACACCGCTCTATCAGGTCTTGCAACAACTGCACCTCCTCGACAGCTATCTCGGGATCGTGCTCGCGTACAGCGCACTCACACTGCCGTTCGCGGTCTTCTTCTTCGCCGGATTTCTTAGAACAGTGCCGCCCGAATTGGAAGAAGCCGCCGCAGTCGACGGTTGCGGGATACTTCGCACCTACTGGCACATCGTGCTGCCGCTCCTCCGTCCGGCGACAGCGACGCTCACGATTTTTATCATCCTGCAGGTCTGGAACGACCTGATCTTGCCGCTCATCCTCCTGTCCACCAAACAGACGGTGACGCTGTCGGTCTACGCAACCATCGGCACCCACTCGTTCAGCACAGCGCAACTGCTCCCTACCCTGGTTTTGGGTGTGGTTCCGCTGTTCATCGTCTTCCTCGCACTTCAGCGGCACGTGGTCGCCGGCATCTCCGTCGGCGCAGGCAAGTGAACGATCAGCCGAGCCGAATGACCGGATAATCTCGGTCGGCGTCGTAGCCGGCTATCCCCGGCCGACTTCGGAATGTCACTGATGCGCGCGTTCCAGAAATCCCTTTCGTTCGCCACCTTCAGCCTGAACAGCGTCCCGGTCACCGCTGGCAATCGTGTACTCGCAGAACAGTTCCAGGGCGCCGCAAACGGAAAACTACGAACGGTAGTGCACGACGTCTTACCGCTCGCCTCAGCCTCGGAAGCACACGACCGCATGGACAAGGGCGCGGTCTTCGGCCGTTTCGTGCTCATCCCCTAGGCGTCAGAAGATGCGCCGAATCGCCCGCTCGAGTTGTGGCACCTGTTTCACGACGATGGCCGAGCGACAGAGCTCAATGACGTCCGGGTCGTCGGGCAGGTCGAGATGAGCATCGGCCGGTTCAACAGCGTCCGGGTCGAGGACTCTCGCCTGCGGCACCAGAACGATCGGACCGCGCGGTAGCGCAGGTCCTGGTGCCGGCGGCTGCGAGCCGACTGCGTCGGCCAGCAGATGAAGGAGTGGACGTTTCAGCGTCGACGGATGCAGGTGGGTGGTCGGCGTGGCCCGCGGGTTCAGCTCGATGAGCGATGCAGATGAATCATCCGAAAGGATAAAGTCGAGACCAAACAGCCCTGACATGCCCAGCGCGGCAGCTATAACTCGCGCCGCCCGCAGCATGTTCGGGTGCTCGATCGCCTCGACCACGGTGGCCGGGCCATTCAAGGACGAGGTGCGGAGTACGCGACATCCCATCGAATCCAAGACGACGCCGTTCCAGCACGCCACCGTCAGCGTCGCGGGTTCACCCGCGACGAACTGCTGCACGCACACCTCGGGCCGGTTTCGAGACAACGCCGAACCAAGGTAGGTCGAGTCGTGGTCGAGGATCAAGCGACCGAGGGCCCGCGCTGCACCCTGCGGTTGTTGGAGCGTCGCGAATGCGGCGACGGCCCCGTCGAGGTCGTGTGCCACGATGACCTGCTGGCCGCCGAACCCGCCATCGACTTTGAACACCGCAGGGAATCCGCACTCTTCGACGACCTGTCGCAGCGTCTCGGCAGTCACAGGCCAGGTGCGGGGCGCGACAAGAGCGGTCTCGGTGGCGATTGCGCCGATTCTTGCCCGAGAGTGCCGGAAGCCGAAGCTCTCTGGGTCACCGAACGACGTCGTCACGACCGACGCCGCCCGGTCGTTAAGACTCCCCGCGAGAAACGCCTCGAAAATGGTGGAGGCTCCAAGGTCATCCACGGCAACGACCAGGTCGAAGTCTTCCGAATTGAGAACCTGCGCCACCGCACGCTGTGGTCGCAATGGAGGCAAGAAGCCGACCGGATGTACCCAGCTCAGTTCCGCGATTGGGTGACCTTTCGGCGCAAGCAGGCTCACTTCGAATCCCGCCTCATGAGCGGCGAGCGCGAGACGGCAGGTTTCGGGCCAGCGGTGTGCACTCACCAGCAACAGTCGGGGTTGGATCGAAATCGCGAGCGCGTCACTCACGGGAAGACAGCACCCTTTGCCGGGGACTTCGCGCTGCCAGATGCGAGGCAACGCGAGGGGAAGCGAATTCCGTCCCGACGACGAAGCGCAGCAGAGGGCCGAACGTTCCCGCCGCGGCGGCCCCCGAAAAATAGAGCCCAGGTACCGACGACTCGAAACCGTGGGACAGCTTCGGCATGGCGCCAACCCGCTTGAGCTTGTCGCGCAGCGCGTCATCCAGAAAGCCGAGACGGTCGAGATCTGCAGCGTATCCGGTCGCTGCGATGACGTGATCGACGGAGAGTTCCGACCTGCTTCCTTCGGCGTCGACAAGCTCGAGCACGGCGGAGTCTCCATCGAGGCGAGCACTCACGGGGGTGGTGCTGGTGTGCACGTGGGCGTTGCCCATCACCTGGTCGCGAAGCCACCACGGCGACACGGGGCCAAGATGACGCCGCAGGATGCTGAGGCGCACGTCGCTCGGAAGGTGCACATACGCGTCAGGAAACTTCTCGCACAACTTGGATCTGAGACCCGGTCCGAGACCCGACGATGGGTTACGAACCCGCTGCCACAGGTTCGGCCCTGCGGCGCCCTGCTGCGGTGTGGTCCAGAACAGAATCTCCGGGCGGCGGGCAATCACGTGAACGTCCGCACCCGCATCGAGAAGCCCGGCCGTCACCTCAACTGCAGAGGAACCAGCCCCGATGACCGCAACGCTCTTGCCCGCGAACCGGTCGAACTCCCGATAGGCCCCGCTATGCGAAACGCGGTCGCCGAGCCCTCCAAACATCGGCGGGATGTAGGCGAAGTGGCTGATCCCCACCGCGACCACCACGCGCTGGGCGGTCAGCTCGGAGCCATCCTCGAGGGACAGAGAGAATCCGCCAGGTACCTGAGCCAGCTTCGAGATGAGCTGGTCGTCCAACTCGGGCACAAGTTCGTTCTGGAACGCGAGCGCGTACTGGCAGAAGACGTCGAGCGCAACCCTCGGATCGCGGTCGCCGTATGGCACGCCAGCACGGTCGCAGTACTCGCCGAGCGTCCAGCCAGGAATGGGAGCCGAGAGACTCGAGGCGAAACCATCCGATTTGAGAAGCATGTTGGCTGGCATTTTGTGCCGCCACGTCGCCATCGGCGAGCCGAAGGTTCGAACGCCAATATCGCGATGTGCCAGGTGTGCGGCGAGGGACAAGCCGTAAGGTCCGGCCCCGACCACCGCGACCGGGGCATCGAAGGACTCGGCGCTCACCCCCCGCATTTGCGCCGCGATCGCTCAGCTTCGGCGTAGAGCGGGTACATGGTGCGAGCATAATCGGCGACCTGCGGAACCGAAATGGTTGTATGCGATAAACCTGAGATGTGAGCTATCAGCAAGGCCGCTTAGATTTGGAGTGATGGCAGCGATTCGCAATGAGCCGTCGGCTCCAGCAAGAGGGACGCCGCTCCTGTTTCATCGAAAACGGGGCATGGTCGTCGTGCTGTTGTGTGCCATGTATTTCATTTCGTACTTCGATCGAAGCAACATCGCGACCGCCGGCCCCAGCATCGTCAAGGAGTTCAACCTGACGGCCGTACAGTTCGGGCTGGCAACATCCGTCTTTTCAATCTTTTACGCCACGCTCCAGATATTCGGTGCCTGGTTCGGCCAGAAGATCGGGCCCCGTCGCGGCCTGCTGATCCTCGCGCTGCTCTGGGGCATATCAACAATTGTTACCGGTCTTGCTGTAGGACTTGCGAGCCTGCTTTTTGCGCGAGCGTTGTTGGGCATCAGCGAGTCAGCGACATTTCCGACGGCCACGCAGGCAATGAGCCGTTGGGTACCACCCGATCGCAATGGACTCATTCAGGGCCTCGTGCACTCGGCGTCGAGACTGGGCACCGCCGTTGCCCCCATCGTTGTCGCGGCACTCATCATCTTCTCGGGATGGCGATCATCCTTCATCTACATCGGTGTCCTCAGCATGCTGTGGGCTGTCCTTTGGTACGTCATGTTCCGCGACCGACCGAAGGATGTGAATGGAATCACGACGATCGAGCTCTCCGAGATTCCGGACATTCCCAAGCCGGCAGACGCGCCCCCAATTCCCTGGCGTCGGCTCATCAAAACCATCCTGCCCGTGACCTTGGTCGACTTCGGGTATGGCTGGGTAGCGTGGGTGTTCTTCACGTGGATCCCGACGCTGCTCGCGACGACCTATCACCAGAACATCGCGACCTACGGACTGCTCACATCTCTCGTCCTGGTGGCCGGCGTGGTCGGAGACACCCTCGGCGGCTTCCTCAGCGATCGGATTCTGCGGCGCACGCTCAACGCACAACTTGCCAGAAGGACCCTGTTGCTCATCGGGTTCACTGGTTCACTGCTGTGCCTCACCCCGCTGGTATTCACCCCGCCGCTCAACATCGCCGTGGTGTCGCTGGCCAGTTCCTTCTTCTTCCTCGAACTCACCAACGCTCAGCTGTGGGCGATCCCCATGGACGTCGCTCCTACCTGGTCCGGAGTTGCCAGCGGGATGATGAATACCGGGTTCGCGGTGGCGGGCATCCTGTCACCCGTCGTTGTCGGTGCCGTCGTAGACGCAACGGGAGGCTTCGCACTGTCGTTCGGAATCTCGGTCGGAATCCTCGTGGCAGCCACGGTGCTCGCCGGGGTCATGCGGCCGAAGAAGATCGATCCAATCGAGATGCCCGCGGTGCCTGGCGAGGCGTCGTCCTGAACCAGCGGCCGCCGAACCGCCTGCCTGTCAAGGGCAGGCTGAGCGGGGTACGGCGTGCGATCTCAGTGAGGATGATTGCGCCCGCGACGACAAGCACGTAGATCACCAGGGTGAGCCAGGGAGAGGGCACGTTCTTTTCGAACCAGTCATTTCCGACCCACAGCAGCAACCAAATAAACAGTGGGTGCGAGAGAAAAATGCCGAAGGAGCGATCGGATGCAACGTTGACAAAACGTGTGCCGATGCCGTCGGTCTTCCTCCGATCCGCCCACACGGTTCCGATGGCGAGAAAGGCAAAGCACACTACAGCGGCCCACACCATGATGATCGGCTGGAGCGGCGTCACCGCACTTGCGTAGGAGCGGCCACCTGCGATCGAGAGGAGAAAAACTCCAATGGTAAGCACACCGGTGATGCCAGTAGCCACGGCGATTGCAGGCCGATGAGCGCGCACCCAGCCAAACAACACCACAAGGTGATCGGCAGCGATTGCACCCGCGACGATGAAAAAGATGTAGCTGAAGAAGTATTCGTCCTTATATGCGAGCAGACCCGAAACCGTCGCCGGAAAGTAGAAGTAACAGGTGACGATGATCAGTTCGAGCGCACCGCTCACTGCGACAACCAACGTGTGGTGCCCACGGGTCTTGCGGACGAGCCAGACGATCACGGGCAGCAACAGGTAGACCTGCATCGTGACGAGCAGGAAGTAGAGGTGGTACCACGCTTTACCCGTTGCGAGGTCTAACAGGAAGTCACCCGCAACTACCCATGGCGAACTGGTGGTACCCGTGTGCGCAAGATTCGCAAAGAAGTAGATGGACGACCACACGACGTACGGAACACCAACGAGAAGGAATCGGCGCGGCCAAAACGTGCGCATCGGGACGGGGCGCCTGAAGTAGGTGTAGACCAGCACGAACGCGGTCAGAGCGAAGAAGACGTCCCGGGTGAAATGAAGCAGGCCAAGCAGCAGGTAAAGCGGTAGGTCTGAGGCACCCGCGGTGTGGCTAATGGTGTGTACGCCGATCACGCACAGAAAAGTGAGGATGCGCACGATGTCGATCTCCCACAGTCGCTGGCGCACGGGCGCTGCGATGGATTCACTCAACTGGCGCCGGTCTCCGCGAGGTCGCGTACTTTGCTTCGCTGCACCTTGCCCGTTGGGGAGCGCGGCAGGTCGGATACGACGACGATTTCGATGGGTCGTTTGAACCGAGGAAGCTCGGCAACGCAGCGTGTGTTGAGGTCGGTGGCGAGGTCGCCATCCGCCGTGCCCCGATCGGCGGCTGGGATCACATACGCCACGGGAACAGAGCCGAGAACGTCGTCCGCGCGGGCGA
>DASXNG010000280.1:0-3279 GCA_036495225.1 Galbitalea sp. | reverse complement strand
GAAGATGTTGCACCCCAAGAGACGCGCGACCGTTCCCGTCTGCGACAACCAAGCGATCTTCGGATCGTTCCTACGACCGGGGTGGCGCCCAGGCAAACGTTCGCAACCTTGACCTGGGCTTGCGCCCACCGCCAATGGCTCCGCGAGTCTCGATATCCCGCGGTCATCGCTCCGTAGAACCGGGTGGTGCGCCGTATGGTTCGCGGCGGTCGGCAACTACCGCCGGAGTGCGATCGAAATCGATGGCTCGGACGTTCTCGAGCGCAGGTGCGAGTGAGGGCACGATCTCCGCGTAGGCATCGAGGGTAACGAGGAGTAGCTGCCGATGTTCGACAGTGAACAGGCCATCGAACGCCTTTGCAGACCACGCGTCTCCACCAACCAAAGCGTCGAAGAGAGCGAGCTCCGCCGTTTGGGGAAGCACGCGCGCGATCTCGGCGCGCGCCCGCAATCGCTCGACGAGATCGACAAAGCGGTCCAACCACTTTGGAACGCTCGCGACCTCGTCTCGGATCGACGGAATCTTGGTGGAGATCGGCGTGGCTCCAGACGTCGCGTAGTCCGCCTGAATCTGATCGACATAAGCGCGCATTACGGCGTCCGCAAGAGACAGCAGGTTGAGTGTGTTCGATTCATAGGGATGACCGACGGTCAGCCCGTTTTCGAGAACGCGCCGCAGTTCCACCGTTCCCCAAGCGTCGAGTCTGCTCGCCGACCGGATCGCTGCGAGCAGCAGGGTCATGAATCCGTGCGACGCGACGAAGCGACTCGCCGGATCCGGCAAGACGCAGCCCGTGCTGCACACTTCCTCGAGGGTCGCGAGGGCACCGAGGCTGCGATACGGCTGCGCGAGGAGCGACTGGTACCGCAAGAACTCGAGCAGCGGACCTGGGAACTCGCCAATCGACTTGATCTGGCCGAGCGCCTTGTCCTGCTCATCGGCGAGGTCCTCGCCACCGACATGACCAAACCTGAGCGGGAGCCAAGCGTTCTCCGTTTCGAGTCGCTCGAGATGGGTGCCATCGACAATGTCGAGGTTCAGCCTGCGCGCGAGTTGCCGACCACGGCTACTCGCCGTGTCGCGGACGAGCACGGCGCGCTCAGCGCCGACGAGCTTCTGTAGGCCAACCAACCACATCAGCCGGTCAGGTTCGCCCTTCGCGCCACGGATGGACTTGCACTCGTAAATCGAGATGGAGTGTCGAAGGCGAGCGTCGTAGTCGATCGACAATACGTCCACGTCGGTGAGAACGCGGCGGCCGGCGGGTGCCTCCGGCGAGAAGACCGGCCAGCGGAGCCGCACGAGCGCGCCTTGCGCGAACTCGACTCGGCCGACACGCCTTTCAAGTTCCGAGCCCTTGTCGGGCGACGTCCTAGTTGCCAAAGCGTCTGCTCCCGGCCGTCTGGCGCACAGCGGCCATCAACCTGTCCATCTCCGCCGGTGACGTTTCTGGTTGCCGGGCTAGGCGAATGCGAGCCCGCTCCTGTTCGGGTTGAACATACCGACGCTGATCGCGAAGACCGGAAGCTGAGTCGGTTGAGGCGTCGCCGCCGGACTGGAGGTGGAGCATCGCCTGCTCCGCGACGTCGGACTGCAACAGCACCAGCTTGTGATACTTGGCCGCAGGTTCGACGCGGACGATTCCGGCCGTCTCGAGCATCGGGTAGTCGGTTTTGATGGATGAGGCATCGCCGGCTTCGCCGTCCTCAATCATCCGTTGCAGGAAGCGGCGCGGACCCCACAGTTTGAAGCGCGCGAAGTTCTTGGCGTACATCATCGAGCCGATCAGCTGGCGCACGTGCCCGGACGGGTCGACGCCGACGCTGTCGCCGAACGCGCTTCGCCCCATGTGCGGAGTGAAAAGGAACGCTCGTTCCCTGCCTTCAGATGTCACAACCAGAGAGCGCTGGATCAACCCCTGCGACACGGCGAAGTCAATCCACTCGCTGTTCGTCGATTCCACTGAGTCCTGTGGCAGGCCCGGCGTCGTAGCGATTTCCTCGATCAACGCACCGAGGTGCTCGTACGCCTTGCCGTCCTCGGCGCGGAGAGCAGCTGTCACGAAGTCGCTGTCGCTCGACCAGACGTTCGGATTGCAGAGCACCGCGACGCCTTCGTCTGCGCTGATGGTTCGTTCAAGGAGATTCAGCGCTTCGAGGTAGTCAATCGCGCGATACGCGTCCTGCTCGGACGCAACAGTCGCTCCGACGTTAACGGCCGTGGCCTCAGTGAGGGGCATCCGCGTCGTCGCGTCGAGGATCGCGAGGACCGCGAGTTCTACTGGTTCCAGCATCGCGATCGCAAGAATCGCGTCGGTTCGTTCGATCAGTTCGAGCAGAGGCGGAATGTGTTCGCTGACCGCGATCAACGTTGCGTCTGGCGCCTGAATCTCCACCCAGCCGAGGCTGTGCAGTGTCGGCAGCACGTCCCTCGTCAAGTGACGAGCCGAGATGCCGGCGTCGGCGGCGATCGCGCGGACTCGGGAACCCGTTGAAACGCCGCTCCCGCGGAGCCGCATTGAGACTTCGAGGACATTCCCCGCGAATTCGAGCTGTCCAAGCGCGGCCCTCTCGGGACCCTGCATGTAGCGCCCGACATGCCTGGTCAGGCCAAGCACGAGTTCCGCCTTCGACAGCATGACGGTTCAACGGTAGTTCGACGAGGTAGCGGCGGCCTGTTGACTTTCCCGAGCCGAACAATTTCGCCGCGGCGAGCGTCACGCTCACCCGCTGACTCGGCCCGACGGTCGGCTCCTGTGGCCTTCAGTACCACCCAATGCCGAACGTCGGAGGAGCCACATCTTCTGCTAGAACGCTTGCTAACGAACAGCAGCGGACGCGCTGGATTCTGACTCACGCAGCAGACACGCTCGCGGTAACGTCCCTGCTCAGGAGCACGCAGAGCACGAGACATCCGGTCTCGGGCGTCGGCGAAAGCCGTACGGATCAGAAGGTTGGGGGTTCGACTCCCTCCGAGCGCGCTGAGTCCAGACCGGTCGTAGCGTTGGAGCCGCCGTTGTCGTGTCGACACAAACTTTGTAGACAACCAGGTGACGACCGTCGCGATCCGGAACAGGCGCGGCAAACAATTCATCCACACATCAGGCGCGTTTTCGCGTTCGGCGACGACTCCGTGACTAAGAGTTGCCGGAGTCGATGTCGGACTAACCGACACCTAGCCGCCGAGAGTTCCATCTCCCGCGTCGAGCACAACCGGCGCCGGCAGCTGCGTGTATGCAGGCAGCGTGTCGATCGTGATTTCGATCTCCGGGCCGTCGC
>DASXNG010000279.1:0-23458 GCA_036495225.1 Galbitalea sp. | reverse complement strand
GCCTGCGGTGAGAGCTGGCAGCACCACGCTCGACCAGGCGGTCGCGTCGCTGAACTTCGTGTTCGACCAGCCGGTCCAGACCTCGTTCGCCGCGGTGGTAAATGCACCCGTGACGTCTGTAGCGAAGTACTTGCTGTTCGTCGGGTTGGCGAGCCAGACCTTGGCCGCCGGCTGGTATGCCGGGTAGGTCGGGGCGCTGCCCTGGTTAGCGTCTGACGTTGTCAGCCACTCGGTCAGAGCCGTTGCTGCCTTCAGGTTCTTGCTGTGCGAGGAGATCATCCACACACCGCCACCGACGTTGCCGGTAGCCGCAGTGGTGTCGCCATCCCACGTCATCGGGTTGGCCGCAGTGATCTGTCCTGCTGGGGTCTTGAATCCAGCATTGAAGATGTACTGGCCGTACCACGATGGACCAACTGCCATGAGCACCTTCGACGCGCTGTTCTTGATGAAGTCCGCGTTGTTGGATGCCTGGGTGCTGATCGACTTGTTTGCGATCATCGAGTCGAGCAGGGTCGACATGCGCGTGCAGGCCGGGTCCTGCAGGTCGGTACGCAGCGTATTTGGCTTGACCAGATCAAACGCCGGGCACTGGCTCGACCAGAAGTACGACTCCTGCGAGTTTGAGTCACCGACCCAGCCGAGGATGTATCCGGGGTGCTCCTTGGCGACCTTGGCGCCGAGAGCCTCGTACTGCTCCCACGTCGTCGGCACGGTGTAGCCGAACTTGTCGAAGAGTGTCTTGTTGTACCAGGTCACGACCTGAGCGATGTCGTTACGAAGGCAGTAGGTGTGCCCGTTGTACTGGCAAGGCGTCAACGAACCCTTCGCGAAATTGTCGATCGTCGAGGACGGAACCAGGGTGTCGACGGGCGCGGCGAACGCTTGCGCGGATGGGCTTGTCGGCTTCGAGGCCCAAGTCACATCGGTCGGTGAAGCCATGACTACGTCTGGCCAGCCCTTGCCGGTGCGGTCGAACAGCTGCACCTTCGTCTGCAGGTAGGTCGAGCCGTCGGCACTGCCGTCGTACGTGACGATGTTGAGCTTCGCGTTCGGGTGTGACTTCTGGTACGCCTGAACTTCCGGAAGCCGAGTGGAGTCGGCCCACACGGTGATGGTTGAGCTATCACTCTGTGTGACGGGCTTGAACGCGCTGGCGGTTGTTGCCGTCGACTGTGCGGCGCTCGCACATCCGGCGAGCACTGCGACAACGGCGATGGAGAGAACAGCGACTGCACCCCGGGTGAGGCCGCGCCGGGAGCGCGTCCCGGCGAATGTTGGCGACTTCATTGTCTTACCTTCCTATACTGTGTTTGATTTGCGTTTGGTGTGTGTGGTGCTTCTGCAGGCAGTCGAGGTCTAGGACACCTCGACGAACGCCTGCAGTTCTTTGCCGTACTCGAGCGTTGAAGGAAGCCCGATTCCGGGCCCCTTCGGCGCGTGTACGAGTCCAGCCGCGTCGACGTGTCGTTCACGTGTGACGGTGGTCGAGGTGATGAGCGACTCGTAGTAGGTCGTGTTTGAGATCGCCATGCAGAGGTGGTGGTTTGGGATGTCTGAACCGTGCACTTCGGCACGAAGCCGGTACGCGTCGGCGAGGTGCGCGGTGCGCATCGCGCCGGTGATCCCGCCGCGCAGTGTTGTGCCGGCGCGCACCCCGAAGGTCGCGGCGCCGGCTGCGATGAAGTCCGCGGAGTTCATGTGCGCGCCGTCCGAGGTCTCGGCGACGAGCAGCGGGATGTCCACGGTGCGGGCGAGCTGTGCGTACGCGGTGATGCTGAACTCACGCATCGGCTCCTCGTACCAGAGGTAACCGGAATCGGCGAGCGCGCGGCCCAGGTACGTCGCATCAGGTAGATCGAAGCCCGCCGAACCGTCGTACATGAGCGGAACCGAGTCCCCAACGTGAGCACGTAGTGCGGCGCACAGCTCTGCGTCGCGACGCGCATCTCCCCAGGCGTGGAGTTTGATGGCCGAGTATCCGAGTTCGAGGCACTGGTCGGCGACGTCGAGAAACTCCTCGACGGTGGCAAAAGTCGAGGTGGATGCATACGCCGGGATGCTGGTGCGATAACCACCAAGCAACTGCCACACCGGCCGATTTGCCGCGCGCGCGGCGAGATCCCACAGTGCGATGTCGACGAGCCCGAGCGTGGGAAGCGGTAGTTCCTGGATGCGGTCAAGCTCCCAGATGCGGTGCCACAGCCACTCGCGCTGCAGTGGATCCTGGCCAACGAGTTCTTCGCGGAAGACCCGGTCGACGAGATCCTCGAGCATGACTGCGGCACCCGGCCGGGCAAATAGCGCTACGCCTTCGGCGCCGTCATCCGTTCCGATTCGCAAGACCGCACCGTCGCCTGCTGGCGCACTCCCGCCCAGCCCGTTTCTCCAGGAGAAGGCGGGAGTTGCGGCCGGGACGTGTACCCGGTGCGTTTCGACGTGCGTGATCTTCATGCTGACTTTCTGTTGGCTCGACAAGGACATCTGGGATCGACAAAGACATCGAGCACCGTGTTGGTGCCGACTTCGAAGGGTGAGCGCCGCGCGCTCGTGAGGAGGAGGGCGGAGCTAGCTGGGAGCGTCCCGGCCTTCGCGAACGAAGCTGAACAGGCGATCCTTGATCTTGCGTTCGAATTGTCGACGGGTTGTGTCGATGTGGTTGGACATCAACTTGGACGCACGTTCAGCGTCACCGTTGGCGATGGCATCAGCGATCTCCTCGTGCTGCCTGCCCGCGACATCGAATGAACCGGGGATGTCCTGGTGAAAGAGCAGAAGGTCGGATTGCGCAGAGTACCTACGGATGCTGGCGACGCTCGACTCCAGGAAGATATTGTGCGCCGCTGCGGCAATTGCTCGGTGGAACTGCGCATCCGCCTCGGCGAAATCACTTACGTTGCCCGCAGCAGCCGCCTCGACGGAGTGCTTGGCCCCATCCCGGATGGCACGTACCTCGACCGGTGTTGCGAGACCGGCGGAACGCCTTGCGGTTTCCGATTCGATGAGAGCCCGGTGGTCGAGGAGCATGAGCACGTGGTCCATGTCGGTGGGCTGAAAGTGCACCAGCGCCTCGTCGGCGATCGCGCTGCGCGGTTCTGCCATGAATATCCCGGCCCCTTTGCGCACCGTGAGGCGACCCATCGCTGCGAGTACTTTTACGGCCTCGCGCGTCACATTGCGGGTGGCCCCAAGAATCTCGGCGATGCCCTGTTCGGTGGGAAGCCGATCTCCCGGCTGAAAATTCTGATCGGCGAGGTAGTGCAGCAGTTCTTCGGCGACGAGCTCGTAGCCCGGACGGTACGGGTCCGCGGCACTCATGGACTCGTCGGGCACGCTGGGCGCCGAGTCAACGGGGTGTGACGTCATGGAGAAGGGCTCTCTTCGCTGAGATGTGTCAGGTCTATTGCTTGAACTGTAGGGCAAAACTTCGACACAGTCAAAATAGTTCAAATCAATCCGGATCTATACGGCTCTATTTCTCACCAATACCGGCATTTTTGAACAAAATCAGCCAGCGAATGCGCATCTAGCTGAAAATAGATCTCATTCTTTAACGGCTACTTGTCGAACCAGTGACCGTTGTCGAGGTCGGGTTCGCGCAGTGGGTCGAACCGGCGAACACGCGCGAGTTCCCGGAACTCATCGCCGAAGGGCTCGAGGCGCTGAAGGTCGTCGCCGCAGGCCAGTGATGGTTGCCCTTCAACGAGTCATCGCGACTGACTCGTCGCTGGTCGGCAACCGGTTCTCGCTCGCATCCGCGGGCTGGCTCGTATTGCGAAGGAACAGAATCAACCAGCTGAAGACCAAAACAGCGGCGATCAGTTCGACGGCCGTGAGGTTGTAGTAGCCGGTTACGAAGAAGACGGCGACCACGAAGATCACGCCCAGGTACACGTAGCCGAGTAACGCGAACACGCGGGGCACATTGGGAACGGTCCTACGAATGCTCAGAATCAGCACGGCGAAAACAATCAGCATCCCCACCGCCGACATGTTGTGAAGCGTGAGGAACTTGTTCACGGGAAAGATCCCGACGCACGCCAGAAGTATGCCAAGCAAATCGAGCTCGGTGCGAACCGTACTCCTGCGGCGCCGTTCGACCTGGGTCGACGCGGGAAGCGCAGCCGCCGCGTAGTTCGCGATTGCGGTCACTATGACGCCGGCGACGATCAGGGTGATATTGAAGGTGAGCGATGAGATGTCGCTCGTCATGCCGAGCGCACTCAGGTTGAGCTTCCACCAGTGCGGATCCGAGGCGCTCAACATGCTCGCGAGCGCCCCGCAAACGAGGAACACCGCGAGAACAGCGGACAGCAACATCGGTGACAGGCGAACGGCAGAGAGGAACGCCGCGTAGGCGGTGAGTGCGATTCCCACGGCCGCAATCGCGGCCGCCGAAAATGCGTACACAGTCGCGTCGACGAAACTCTCGCTCATGACGGCAGCGAACCCGGTCCACCCGATCAGCGCGATGAGCGCATGCGCAATCGCAATCGCGATGTCGTCGTACCAGTGCAGGCCAGACGGCGCGTGGGTGCTGCGCCGCAACATCCATCGCCCGATCACAAAAATGACCAGGGCGACGATGGCAGAACCGATCGCGATGAACTGACCGAGCGAACCTGGTCCGGACAGCGGCAGGTCCCGCCCCCAGAAAGCGATGAGCGCCACAATTCCTGCGAGCACGAAGACGAAGGCGCCAACGACGAGCGCAGCCGACTCGAGCGACTGGGATGTCGCGAACGGATCCCGCAGAAGCCGTCGAAGTGTCAGGGGCTGGGTTGTCATCGCTCACCTCGTGGTTTCTGATGGAGTTGAGCAACCCTACTGAGACACCCTCACCCGGCCGCATGACTCGCTACGGGTGAACTTCGCGATCACTCCGGACCACGTCCGAAACTGTTCATCAGGTCGGCCAGGTTCTGCGCGGCGTTGGGTGCAAAGCACAGCTCGAGCACTGCCGCCGACTGCTCGGCGGCGGGCTCCGCTCGCGCCAACATGGTCTGCTCGTAGCTTGCGATTGCGGCATCCGGCGACTCCGGGTTCGATGCGATCGCGAGCGCGAGCTCGGCCGCATCCAGCATCGCTGTGTTCGCGCCCTCGCCCGCGAACGGTGACATGAGGTGAGCGGCGTCGCCGAGCAGCGTGACCCCGGGCGTGTGCGTCCAGGAGTGACCGGTCGGCAGCGCGTAGAGCGGGTACGGCTTGAACGGCCCAGAGCTCTGCTGGATGAGCGCGAGGAGCGCGCTATCCCAGTCGGCGTACTCATTTTCGAGGTATGCCTTGACCGAGTGGGGTCCCGCGAGCGCGATCTCGCTGGTGGCCCAGTCCGACGGTAGTTTGAGCGCCGCGCCAACGTGAAGCGAATCGTTCGTGCCCCGGTGGCTCAGCAGTCCCTTCTCGTCCGCGAGCGCGAACAGCGAGCCCTCGCCAGCCACCGCGAGGGCGGCCGCGTGCCGTGTCGAGGCATCATTCAGGTGCAGCTCGACGAAGGTCAATCCGAGATACTCCGGCGAGTCCGATGAGACTGCCGCACGTACCTTCGACCAGGCACCGTCTGCACCGATCAGGATGTCGGTCGAAACCGTCGTACCGTCGACGAAGTCAACCTCGTGGCGGCCATCGCCTGAGGACCGCACCGCGGTGACCTTCGAATTCCAGCGCACGGTGCCCTCGGGTAGCGCGCGCAAGAGCAGCGCGCGCAGGTCGCCCCGATCAACCTCTGGACGCCCGCCGTTTGTGCCTTCGTCCTCATAGAGCACGGCTGCCGTCTTGTCGAGAACGCGTGTGGCCTCGCCGCCAGCGAGGATCAGGGTCTGGAACTCATCGAAGAGTCCCGCCTGCTTTAGTGCGAATTGCGCAGACTCCTCATGCATGTCGAGCATTCCCCCCTGGCGACGGGATGACGCCGACTCATCCAGTTCGAAGACGGTGGAATCGATGCCTTTCCTGCTGAGGATGAGCGCCAGGGTGAGGCCGCCAAGGCCGCCTCCGATGATTGCGATGTGGTGATGTGTCGTCATGGCGTGTCTCCGAACTTGTGGGCAGCCGGGAAATGTACGACGTACACGACTGCGGGAAAGCGACGATACCGGACGTGTACGATGTATGCAACCCGAGCCGCAGGAGGACAGCCATGACGGATCGACAACCCGTGATCTGGGCCCGACTTTCGGAGCAGGGCCGCGGGCCGGCGCGGCTGCTGGACTACGAGACGATCACGTCGACAGCAATGGCGATTGCCGACAGCGACGGGCTCGATGCTGTGACAATGCGCGCGGTTGCTGCGGAACTCGGTCGCGCACCGATGTCCCTCTATCGCCACGTGGGCAATCGCGACGACCTCACCGAGCTGATGTACGACAAGGCGCTCGGCGAACTGACGCTGACGCAGTCGGCGAACCAGGACTGGCAAGCCCAGCTCGCCGAGCTCGCACGCGAGCTTCGCCAGCTCTACCACCGTCATCCATGGATCAGCAGGCTCGGCCAACGCCCAACGCTCGGACCGAACTCGATTCGGCTCCTCGAGTATTCGCTGGCCACCGTTGGCGAACTCGGGCTCACCATCGACCAGATGACCGACGCCGTCTTGACCACAATGGAGTTCACCGTCGGCTTCGTGCGCGAGGAGCTAGGCGAAAGCGAGGCGCAGGCCAAGACGGGGCTCGACGCCGCCGGGTGGCACGAGCACACCACCGCATACGTGACCGAACTCATGAGAGAGGGCACCCACCCGTATTTCGAGCGGTTCATCCGCGAGGCGGAAGACTTTCCCAACCAAGACGTCGTGTTCGAGCGGCGGTTAGCGACCGTGCTCGGCGGCGTCGCCGAAAGCGTGGCGCGCGTCCGCGCCACGAACCACTAGACCGCGCAATGTGAGCAAACCGCTCAAGCCGAGTACTTGACCGCGATCACGCCCGAGGGATACGACTTCACGCCGTGCATGTGCAGCACACGTTGCTCGTTGACGTCGGAAAACATCGAGCCTCCGCGACCGACGATGGCGGGGTTGATCTTGAGCCAGTACTCGTCGACCAGTTTCGCGGCGACGAGCGATCGCACTGTCTCCACTCCCCCGAACGTGACTAGGGCGCCGCCCGAGGTCTCTTTGATGCGGCGCACCTGTTCGGCGCCGTCGCCAGCGGCAAGGGTCGAGTTCTCCCATCCGTTGACGTCAAAGCCGTGGTCGTGAGTGAGAACGATCTTGGGGGTCGCGTTCATCCAGTTCGCAAGCTTGCCCTCTGCAGTCGGCCAGAATGACAACATGTCTCCAAAAGCCTTGCGTCCGATGAGGATCGCATCCGCGACCTGCATCAGCTTGCCGGTCGTCTCGTCTTCGAGCTTCTGGTCTGAGACCATGAAGTCCAGATCGTTGTTCGGGCCCGTCATGAATCCATCGATGGACACGTCGCTGAAGACGATCAGTGGTTTCACACCTCAACGCTCGTCCTAGGCCCGGGGCGAGTCAAGGGCGGTCAGGCCGTCGCCGTGATGGAGAACGCGTTACCGTCGGGGTCGCGGAAGGCGAACATCGCCGGCACACCGGGCCAACGGAGGATCTCGTCGGGGTGCACGCCGCGCTCCGTCAGTGCAGCGTGAGCTCGCTCGACGTCATCCGTTGTGAAGCGAATGCCGATCGCGCCACGCGTCGTGTCCGGGGCAGCCGGCTCGAGCGTGAGGATGACGTTCGCTTCGCCGGGGGCGAGCTCGATCCAGCGGCCACTCGGGGTCGGCATGTCTCGTAGCAGAGTGAAACCGAGAGTGTCGACGTAGAACGTCAACGCTGCGTCCTGGTCCTCGACCGGAATGCTGACGGTACGGACACCGGTGATGTGAGTTGCGCTGGTCATGGTTGCTCCTTCGTTCTTACTGAGCATGACGAGTTCTTACTGAGCATGACGAGCGGCACGCCCCTCGATCGACACCCTGTGCGAATCTGGCGACGAGTAGCGTTAGTGGATGACGTCCCCAGAAACCACCGAGGCCGAAGCCCCTGCCATCACGTTCGCCGACCTCGGACTTGGGGACGCTGTCCTGAGGGCCCTTAGGGATGTCGGGTACGAGAATCCGTCCGCGATCCAGGCTGCGACGATCCCCCTGCTGCTGCAAGGTCGCGATGTTTTGGGTGTGGCCCAGACCGGCACGGGCAAGACGGCGGCCTTCGCGCTGCCCATCCTCGATCGACTCGACCTCAGCCAGAAGAGTCCGCAGGCTCTCGTGCTCGCGCCGACCCGCGAACTCGCCCTTCAGGTCTGCGAAGCCTTCGAACGGTATTCGGCGCACCTGCGGGGCGTGCACGTTCTGCCCGTGTACGGCGGTCAGGGCTACGGGACACAGCTCAGCGCACTTCGCCGCGGCGTGCACGTGGTCGTCGGGACCCCCGGACGCATCATGGACCACCTCGACAAGGGCACACTCGATCTCACCCAACTGAAGTACCTCGTGCTCGACGAGGCCGACGAGATGCTGAAGATGGGCTTTGCCGAGGACGTCGAGACCATTCTCAAAGACACACCGGACACCAAGCAGATCGCGTTGTTCTCGGCAACGATGCCCGCGCAGATCCGCCGCATCTCGGGCAAGTACCTGCACGACCCAGAAGAGGTCACGGTCAAGAGCAAGACCACAACGTCGGCGAACACCACGCAGCGGTACCTCGTCGTGTCCTACCCGCAGAAGATTGACGCCCTCACGCGCATCCTCGAGGTCGAGAATTTCGAGGGCATGATCGTCTTCGTTCGCACCAAGAACGAGACCGAGACACTCGCGGAAAAACTTCGTGCCCGCGGTTACTCTGCCACCGCCATCAGCGGTGACGTGCCCCAGGCGCAACGTGAGCGCACCGTCGAGCAGCTGAAGAACGGCAAGCTCGACATTCTTGTGGCAACGGATGTCGCGGCCAGAGGCCTCGACGTCGACCGCATCAGTCACGTCGTCAACTACGACATCCCGATCGACACCGAGTCGTACGTCCATCGCATCGGTCGCACCGGCCGCGCGGGCCGCAGCGGCGCCGCCATCAGCTTCGTCACACCTCGGGAACGCCGCCTGCTCGACCAGATCGAACGCGCGACCCGGCAGCCGATGGTCGAGATGCGACTGCCCAGCGTCGAAGACGTCAACGTCACGCGCCTCACCCGGTTCGATGACGCGATCACGACGGCCCTCGGCGACGAGAACGCGTTGAACGAATTCCGCGACATCATCGCCCACTACGTCGAGCACCACGATGTTCTCGATTCGGATGTCGCGGCGGCGCTGGCGATCGTCGCCCAGGGCGGCACTCCGCTGCTTCTCTCGCCCGACGACCCGCGCTTCGCTCGCCAGGCGCGTGAGGAGCGTGGCAATCCGCGCGAGGGACGATCATTCCGCGACGATCGCCCCGACCGCCCAGAGCGTCGCCCGCGCACCTCGAACACGAAACTCGCCTCGTACCGCATCGAGGTTGGCAAGCGTCAGCGCGTTGAGCCCCGCCAGATTGTTGGCGCCCTCGCCAACGAGGGCGGACTGAGCCGGGATGACTTCGGGCACATCGACATCCGTCCCGACTTTTCGCTCGTCGAGCTGCCCGCCGACCTTTCGCGCGAAACACTCGACAAGTTGTCGGCCACGAGGATCAGCGGCAAGCTCATCGAACTTCGCCCCGATCGTGGAGGCCCAGCCCGGCGTACTGAGCGACGTCGCTAGGGATAGGGTTCGAGAATGAACGCCTTCTCGGTCGAACGTGAGGGCGATATCGCCCTCGTCAGCGTGCTCGCGCCCGCCATGGGATTCGAATTCTTCGCCGAACTACCCGAGCTGTTCCGCGAACTTGACGCCGATGCTGGAGTTCGAGCGATCGTGCTCACCGGCAGCGGCGCCAATTTTTCTTTCGGACTGGACCTGAAGGATGTCGCGCCCATGTTTGGCGCCCTGACCACCGGCGAAGCAGGCGCCAGTGCTCGCGCGGCTGTGCTCGCTCAGGCGCGGGAATGGCAGGCCGCGATCACAGCCGTGGCCGACTGTCGCACGCCGGTCGTGTCCGCGATCCAGGGTTGGTGCGTAGGAGGCGGCGTGGATCTCGTCGCGGCGACCGACATCCGGTTGGCGTCATCCGATGCGAAGTTCAGTATTCGTGAAACGAAGATGGCCATGGTCGCGGACCTCGGAAGCCTTCAGCGACTCGTCGGAATCATCGGCGACGGCCACCTGCGCGCACTGGCCCTCACCGGCGGAGACATCGACGCGGCGCGCGCCGAGCGCATCGGGCTGGTCAACTCCGTCTACGCGGATGCCCCGGGTCTGCGCGATGGCGCCCTCGAGCTGGCGCGGGCCATCGCTGCGAACTCGCCGCTCGTGACGCGTGGCATCAAAGACGTGCTCGATGCCGAACGGGCGCCCCGCGTCGAGGCTGGCCTTCGGTATGTGGCCGCCTGGAACTCGGCCTTCCTGCCGAGCCGCGACCTGGGTGAGGCCTTCGCGTCGTTCGCCGAGAAGCGCCCCGCTGAGTTCACGGGCGACTAGGTTCAACCACTATTCGGCTCGGTCGAAAGGCTTCGGTCGAGGAGCTCCAGAATGTGCAGGTACGGCTGTCCGGTCGCTCGCGTCATTCCGAGTTCACACGTTCGATTGAGCGAAGCGTGGGCAACAGAGAGCCTTGCACGCACCTCTGCACTCTCGCTGGCTGTCGCAGACGCGGTTAGTTCTGGGTGAAGCATTCCTCGGTCCCCCGCAAACGCACAACAGCCCCAGTCGTCCGGGACGACCACCTCGTCGGCAACGGCAGACGCAACGGTCATGAGATCGTTATTGATGCCGAGACTGGTTGACGAACACGTCGGATGCAGCGTGAGCGACGTAATCCGTTCCCCTTCGGGAAGGGCCGGCAGAACGCGAGCCGCCACGAACGTGACAGCGTCGACGACGTCGATCCACGGGTGTTCGCCAGCCACGTCGAGCAACAGCCTGAGACCCTCGGTGCACGAGGAGGCATCGCACACCACAGGTAACGCACCGTCGCGTGTCGCGCGTCGGAGTGCAAGAGTGACTCGCTCCTTCATCTCCTGGTATCCGAGCGTCAGCCCCTTCGACTTCCACGGGGTTCCACAGCAGAGGGAGGGCAAACCGTCCGGCGTCGCGATCGAGATTCCAGCGCGATCGCACAGCCGAATGAAGGACTCAGCTACGCCAACCCCACCGTCCGTTGGGCCGAACATGGTTGTCGTGCAACTGGAAAAGTAGACGGCAACCGGATCCGCCGCCTTCAACACTCGGCGACGTCGGCCGCCGGCAGGCAGTTCGCCTGAGTATCCCGGCACCATGTCATCACCCAGGAGCGCCCGCCCCACCTCCGTGGCCAAGGTTGGAAGGGCGGCGGGAACCTTGTCAGCGACCGTCAGCGCAAGTGCGCCCACCTGACTGACGCCATCCCAATGCCGTGCTGCGGCCCGCCATCCGGCCTGTGAAATGCGGCCCTGGTGCTCAGCGCGGAGACGTCGCACGAGGTCACCTGTATTGATGAGCACGGGGCAGGCGGTTTGACACATCCCGTCGACCGCGCACGTCTCGACCCCGTCGTAGCGGTAGTCACGCTCGAGTTCCGCAACGAGCGCAGAATCCCCATTGCGGCGCGCCCGCTCAAGCTCCCGACGGAGCACAATCCGCTCCCTCGGCGTAATCGTGAGATCCTGGCTGGGGCACACCGGTTCGCAGTAACCACATTCAACGCACCGGTCGACTTCCTCCTCGACGGCTGGGGCCGTCTTCAGATTGCGAATGTGACCCTCCGGATCGTCGCTCAACAGCACGCCTGGGTTTAGCAAGCCGGTCGGATCAATGAGATTCTTGACTTCCCGCATGACGTCGTACAGCTCGTCGCCGTATTGACGATGCACAAACGGAGCCATCATGCGTCCCGTGCCGTGTTCGGCCTTGAGCGTACCGCCCTGGCCAAGAACGAGGTTGACCATGTCCTCCGTGAAAGCCTGATACCTGGCCAACGAGGCGGGGTCGTCGAAGCGTTCATTGAGCATGAAGTGGATGTTGCCGTCTTTGGCATGCCCGAAAATCACGCTGTCCTCATACCCATGACGCTCGAAGAGAGCGGTGAGAGCCGAGCAGGTCGCGTAGAGCCGCTCGACTGGCACGGCGATGTCTTCGAGAAGCGCCGTCGTTCCCGGCGGTCGCGCACCAGCGACCAGTGCGTAGAGCCCCTTGCGGATGTGCCATAGCTGCGCCCGGCGAGCCGCGTCGGTACTCAATTGCGCCGGCGTCGCGAGCGTCAACGACCGGAAGAGCCCCTCCGCCTCCAGGATGCGTTGGTCGAGCGCCTCCGCCGTCGCCTCTTGGTATTCCACGAGTAGCGCGGCATGGTCGCGGACCTCGAGGGCGAGTAGATCGTCTGTGGCCTCCGGATCCCGCTGCGCCACACGAAGGCTTGTGGCATCGAGCAATTCAATTGTCGCGAAACCCGCGGCCACCAGCGCGGGAAGGCAGCCAGTCGCAGAGTCGAGGTCCGCGAAGACCAGCAATGCTGTGGCGAGATTGCGCCGCAGCGGCACGGTGCGGAATGTCGCTTCTGCGACGAAGGCGAGAGTGCCTTCGCTGCCGATTACCAGGTGCTCGAGAATGTCGACAGGTCGGTCGAAGTCCAGGAACGAATTCAAACCGTAGCCCATGGTGTTCTTTATCGAGTGCAATTCTCGCAATCTTGATACGGAGGCATGGTTGGCGCGCACGCGATCCCGGAGGCGAGCGAGCCCCGCGTGGATGGACGGCTCGGCCGACTTCAGAAGATCGTCCGCCTTCGCCCCAGCTGTGTCCACGACGGTGCCGCTCGGCAACACAATCACTGACGAGGCGAGCGTGCGGTAGGTGTTCTGCTCGATTCCGCACGCCATGCCGCTCGAGTTGTTCGCAACAACGCCACCGATCGTGCAAGCAATCTCGCTTGCCGGGTCCGGCCCCAGCTTTCGGTCGTGACGCAGGAGACGAGCGTTCACCGCGCGCACCGTCGCTCCCGGACCCGATCGCACGTATTCGCCTTTGTCGAGAATCTCAATCTTCCGAAAATGGCGGCGCGTGTCGACTAGTAGGCCGCTTGTGCTCGCTTGACCGCTCAGGCTCGTTCCCCCGGAGCGAAAGGTCACCGACGTACTACTTCGTTGCGCCTGAGCGAACACCGCCGCCACCTCGATTGCGTCGCTCGGCGTAAGGATTGCCTGCGGGGTCAAAAGATAATGAGAGGCGTCGTGGGCCCGCGCGAGCCGATCCAGAATTCGGGTGCTCTCCTGAATTTGGACGGCGTCCGTACGCGTCATGCCGCGCGTCTCGATCGATGGATGAGGGCGTCCAGGCAGGCGGCAGCCAGAATGACGAGTCCTGTGACTGCCACCTGGTCGTAGCTGGCAAGACCAAGAATATTCATGCCATTCGAGAGGAAGCCCAAGAGCAGAACGCCAATCGCGGTTCGCGTCACGCTGCCTCGGCCGCCGAAGAGGCTAGTTCCACCAAGTACTACCGCCCCAATGACGTTCAAAAGGAAGTTGCTGCCCATCGACGCGTTCGCGGCGAACAGATTCGCCGTCAGTGCAACGCCCGCGATGGCCGAAAAGAGACCTGCGACGACGTAGACCGATATCTCGACGCCCGCCACCGGACTACCACTGATCACCGAGGTCTTGCGACTCGCGCCGAGCAAAATGACTCGGCGTCCCCAGGCGGTAAGGCTCAACACCAACTGGGCCACGACATATAGCCCAATCGTGACGATGACCAGGACCGGCAACCCGGCGAAGGTAACCACCGATATTCCCGTGAAGGCGGTGGGGAGCCCAGAGATGGTCGCTCCATTGGACAGGAGGACGGTGGCGCCGAGAACGACGAACATGCCAGCCAGGGTGACGACGAAAGGGACGAGATTCAGTCGATGGATCAAGCTACCTAAGACAAAGCCGACTCCGGCCCCGACGACGAGGCCCGCCAATATCCCAAACGCGATACTGCCCGTTGCTGACATGACTACTGCCGTCGCGACTCCGGATGCGCCGATCGTGCTGCCCACCGACAAGTCGATACCGCCCGTGAGAATAACAAATGTCGCACCAATCGCCGCGATTCCCACCACGGTCGATTGCCCCAGCACATTCTGAAGGTTCCCGGGCGACAGGATCGTCGGCTCGAAGATGGCCAGTATCGCGATCAGCAAAATGAGCACTGGCAGCATCGTGAGCTCGCGGACCCACGGCACGCGCTGAAGGTATCTAAGTAGTCGCATCCTCGGGCTGCTTTCAGGGAAGGTGCCCCGCGGGAGCCCGATGGGCTCCCGCGGGGGTGTGATTACGGACAACGTTTGCTACTACTTGGTGCAGCCCCAGACGGTGCTTTCCGTCGTGGACAGGTTGGCCTGGTTGAGCGGGAATCCGGCAACCTGCGAGGTGGCCGGCGTCACGGCCTTGCCCGCGTTGGCCGTGTGCGCGGCAGCGATCGCCTGCTCGCCGAAAGTACCGACCGGTGTCACAACGTCAGCATCCATGAGGCCATCCTTGATCGCCTTGCACCCGTTGGGGTCGCCGTCGATCGTCACAATAAAGACGTGCCCGGGGTCGCCAACTGGCTTGAGCCGACCGGCGGCCTTGAGTGCTGACTGAACCGAAGGCAGAAGGTAGTCCGACGGGATGAAGATGGTGTTCACCTTCGGGTTCGACTGCAGAGCGTTAGCCGTGCCGTCGAGGGCCTTGGTCGGATCCCAGTCGGTCGGTACCTGCGCGCTGACCTTCTGGCCACCTGCCTCGATCCCAGCAGTGAAGCCATCCCGACGACCGACTGCGTTCTGGTCAGTGAGTGCGCCGACAAGCTGAATGATCACGGGGTTCCCGCCTGCGTCCAAGACCTCCTTCGCCGCAACCTTGCCGTCAGCCACAGGGTCGCCGGTGACCTGGAAGGTCACCTTTCCGTTGCCGGAGACGGCACGGTCGATCGCGATAAACGGCACCTTCGAGGAATTCGCCAGTGCGATCGACGAAGCGATCTGGTCATTGTTGACCGCGATGGCGACAATAGCGTCAACCTTCTTGGTCTGGATGAGGTCTTGAATCTGAGACGCCTGCTTCTGGGCATCCTGATCGGCCGACACGAACACGATCTTGTCGCCCTGTTTGGCGGCGGCCGCCTTCAGGCTTGCAAGCTCCGCGTTCCGGATGTCGTTGACCAGGTCGAAGCTCACGCCGATGGTGAGATGGTCAGAGGTAGATCCCGCGGAGGATCCAGTCTGGGTCGTGCCGCACGCGCTGAGCACGAGAACGGTTGCTGCAGCCGCGACGATCGCGGCGGTTTTCATCAACTTCATTGGTGATCCTTAGTTTGATAGATGCGATGGGACTGTGACTTGGTGCTCACGGGGTAATGGCGGCTTCGCCCCCTTTCCGTCGACTCGCGCGCAGTAGGCGTCGAGGCAAGTCGGATCCGACGATCGCGATGAGCAACACCGCACCGCGGAAGATGTCGAAGACATAGGGAGAGGCCCCGGAGAGTACGAGTCCGTTTTCAACGGTCGTGAGCAGGAGAGCGCCGACGGCCGTTCCCGCGACACTTCCGTACCCGCCACTCAGGCTGGCTCCGCCGAGCACTACGGCCGTGATTACGGTCAGTTCGAACCCGACGTCGAGAGTCGGTTGCACGGCTCCGAGGCGACCAACCTGCACCAGCGATGCGATGCCAGCTGACAGTCCCGCGATCGCGTAGACAGTTATTAGGAGCCCGCGCACCGGGAGTCCGGCGTTCCAGGCCGCTGAAGGGTTCGAACCGAGCGCCTGGACATGGCGCCCAAACCTGGTCCGCTTCAGGACGTATGCGCCCGCGAAGACCACAACTGCGGCAACCCACACCGCACGAGGAATGCCCGCGAGATCTCCGAGCCCAAGAAACCGCACGGAATCTGGCAGGACCAGGCTTTGCTGCTCTGTGAGGTGGCCGCCGATTCCCCGAAACACCTGGAGCGTCGCAAGCGTGACGAGCATCGCAGGGACGCCAGTCGTCGCGACTACGGTTCCATTGAATGCACCGAGCACGACCGTCAACAGCGGCACCAGCAGGATGACGAGCACGGGCCACAGGCCGCCCTCGAGCGTTGCGGCGACGAATGCGCTTGCCAGGAACATCATGGCTCCGACAGACAGGTCGATTCCCGCGGTCAAGATGACAAAAGTCATACCCGTCGCGGCTATGAGGAGCACGCTCGCCTGGGTCAGGACATTGACCAGGTTGGCGGCGCTGAAGAAGTTGGGCTGAATGATCGAGAACAACACAATCAGGAGGACGCCGACCGGAATCAGTGGGAACGCTGCCAGGAAGCGACGCACCCGGCCAGCCAACGCGATGACCGAAGTTTTCGCACTCACGCGGCGCCTCCGGTGGCGAGTGCGATGACTCGCCCCTGGTTGGCCTCGTCGCGGTCAAGAACGCCCACCAAGCGACCATGAGTCATTACACCGACTCGATGACTCAGCCCGATAACCTCCTCCATCTCGCTACTGATGAGGAGGATCGCCATGCCGCGTGCGGCGAGGTCGACGAGCACCCGATAGATCTCCGCCTTAGCACCCACGTCGATGCCGCGGGTCGGCTCATCGAGAATCAGCACCTCGGGCTCTGCGGTCAGCCATTTGCCGATGACAACCTTCTGCTGGTTGCCCCCGCTCAGCGATCCGCCATCCGCCTCGAGTCCAGCTCGGGCGGTCAGCTTCATCTCCGTTGCGCGCTCCGCGGCCTGCGCCTGTTCCGCTCGCCGGTTCACAATTCCCAGAAACGAGCGCTGTGGCAGGACGACAGAACTCAAGGTCTCGCGAATGGACCGATCGATGTAGATTCCCTCATCCCGGCGGTCTTCAGTCACAAACGCGATTCCGGCCGCGATCGCCGCGCGCGGATTATTGGCGATTGTTCGACCACCGACAGCCACGGTTCCCCGGCGCACCGAGAGGCCAAATATGGCCCGGGCGACCTCGGTGCGTCCGGCGCCCATGAGCCCGGCTAATCCGAAGATCTCGCCCTTGCGCACCTGGAAGTTGACGCCGGAAACGACTCGGTCATCGCCTAGATCCGTCACGACGAGAGCGAGTTCATCCGAGTGTTGGCGCGTCGCTGGGTAGCCCTTCGCGATCTCGCGACCCACCATGAGTTCCTCGAGGCGTGTTCGCGTCAGGTCACCGGTTGGCGTGTCACTGACAAGTGCGCCATCGCGCATCACAACGATGCGATGACTCAGTTGAAACAACTCGTCGAGTGAGTGGCCAATGTAGAGAATCGCCACGCCCTCCGCGCTGAGCGACGCAACCAATTCGGCGATCTTGGCCCGCTCGGCAAGATTCAGTGAGGATGTCGGTTCGTCAAGCACCAGCACCTGCGGGTGGTCGGCGAGCGCCTTCGCCACCTCGACAAGTTGGCGCTGACCTGTCGACAACTCACCGACCAGTCGACCGGCATCGAACGTCGCACCAACACGTTTGAGATACTCCTTCGCGTCGGCGCGCATGCGACGTGGACTCAGTCCGAGGGCCGGGTAGCGATCCATGTGATTGATGAGGACGTTTTCGGCAACGCTCAGATGCGGGAAAAGGCTGATCTCTTGATGAACCGTGGTGACGCCCTGGCGTCGCAGATCCGCGACACCGGCACCCCTCGGCGCGCCGTCGACCAGGATCTCGCCCTCGTCCGGGTGCAGCAACCCCCCGATGAGGTTCTTGACCGTGGACTTGCCCGCACCGTTTTCCCCGGCCAGTGCGACGACTTCTCCCGGAGCGATGGCAAAGCTCACCCCGGACACGGCCGGGATACCACCGAAGCGCTTGGTCACGCCCTTGAGCTCGATTGCTGGGTTGGCTGCGCCCATCAGGTACCTGCTAACCGGCGTCGACGCTCAACCATGTCGCTCCGAGTGAAATAGTGATCGACCGTCTCAGAACCGAGGCCGGAAACACCGCCGGCGGCGAGCGCATCGAGGCGGATGCGTGCGCCCTTGACGGCCATGAGTGTGATCGCCTCTGCCGCACGCGCGGTTGCCGCGCGTGCAACGATTCCGTGGTTGCCGAGCAAGATGAGAGACGGAGCCTCGGGCCGCTCTGCGACCGCCTGGCGGAGTGTGTCTGCAAAGATCCGCCCGAGGGCCAGACCCGGCTCCGCGTAAGGGACGAACAACGGTGCGCCAATGACAACCGCTTCGTCTGAATAGACCCACTCGTCGAAAGCTGTCGCGGCATGCACACTAGCCAGCAGAGAAACGACCGGGGTTGGGTGGGTATGTGCTACATAGGCTGCGGGCGCAATGGCATGCACCGCGGCATGCACGACCGTCTCGATCGATGCTCGACGTCGCGATCCTTCCTGCTCTCCGGCATCCAGCAAGTCCGTCAGGTCGGCCTGTGTTGTGTGAGAGTCCTCGATCAACGCCATGAGGTCAGCGATGTCGGTGACCACGAAGTCCTCGCGGCTCACCTCCGACATGTAGACGCCTGATGCCTTGACCGCAAAGCTGTCTTCATCGAGTCGCTCGGATGTGTTGCCCTCCGCAAGGATCACGAGATCCTTGGCTGGGTCACCGAGCGAGCGCGAAAGCGCAACGAGATCATCACTTACGCGCTCGGGCTGCCAACGTGTCGCCATTAGTGCTTCACCTTTCCTGGCATTACTGCCAGAGAGTCCATTCGTTGTCTGCGGAGCGAATCGAGACGGTCGGACGCTTGGTCCCAGACGTCTGTGGATTTCGGAAGAAAAGTCGTGGTGGTAGAGCTCTGTTCGATTACTCGCCAGATTTCGTCAATGCCGCGAAGCTCTCCCAGCGCTTCCAGCTGGACGGCTGCATTCCCGAGCGCCGTAGCCTCGCGTTCCCAACAGGTCACGACGCATCCGGTCGCGGAAGCCGTTGCCTGTTGAAGGAGCGCGTTTCTCGTACCTCCACCTACGACCGCGACCGAGTCGATCGTTTCGCCCGTGACCTCCTCGATGTCGAGCAGAGCGCGCCGGTAGGCGAGCGCGAGCGAATCGATCGCAACACGCGCCACCTGGCCGACGCTCTCCGGGACCGGCATACCGTTTCGGGCGCAGGCGGCACGTATTCGCGCAGGCATGTCACCCGGCGCGACGAACTCGGGGGCAGTCACATCAACGAACGCCACGAGTGGCCGCTCTGCCTGTGCCCGGGCAACGATCTCCTCGTCGGAGATGTCGAGGCCTTCGCGAAGCCAGCTGCGTCTGCACTCCTGAAGTACCCAGAGTCCGATGACATCTTTCAAGAAGCGGATGGTGCCGCCGTACCCGCCCTCGTTTGTCAGATTGGCGCGCTGCGCTTCCGAATTGACGATCGGCCGATCCAGGACCACTCCCGTCAGCGACCACGTTCCGGAAGAAATGAACATCGTTTGCGGGGTGATTCGCGGAATCGCAAGAACTGCGCTCGCCGTATCATGCGCGGCCGGAACGATGACACGTGTACCACTGAGGCCAGAGGTCGACTCTTCGAGCCTCAAGGGGCCGACGTCGGTCCCCGGATTCACAATGCCAGGCAGAAAGTGGGTGGGAACCTTGAGCTGGTCAAGGAGCCCAGTAGCCCAACGTCTACCAACGATGTCAAACATCCCGGTGGTCGAAGCGAGCGTGTACTCCGTAACGCTGCTCCCACTCAAGCGTCGATGAAAGAGGTCCGGCAGCATGAGCAGCAGGTCAGAGTCACGTAGTAATTCCGGTCGGCTGCGGGCATCTTCAACGAGCGCGAAGATGGAGTTGATATCCAGAAGCTGGGTGCCGGTCGACTGATAGAGAACGTCAGGTCCGGCGAGCGCCAGGGCTGCGCTTAACCCCTCTCGCCGCCTTTCGTCGCGGTAGGTGACAGGGAGTTCGACCGGAACGCCGGATCGAAGAAGGCAATAGTCAACGCCCCACCCATCGACGCCGACCGACGCCACATCCGTGCGAGCGCCGAGGCGCAGGAGTTCGGACTCGATCTTCGTCCAAAGCCCGTCCACATCCCATCGAGTCCGTCCGTCGATGACGACCGGAGTATTCGGGAAACGCGCTGCCAGCTCAAGGTTAATCGTTGATCCATCGAAGCGGGCTTCGGCAAGGCGACCGCTCTCAGCGCCAAGATCTACAGCGGCGACTGTTAGCGCCGTCACTGATGTTCCTGCTCGTGGTCTGCCGCCGCGATGGACCGCCGACTCGCGTCGATGATTGCGCCTGTGCCGGGGACTCGAGTGACACCAACGCCGCGCGCCGTCCATTCGCTAACGAATTCGTCTGATGCCAGCTCATCCGTGTGCAGCTGCGTGATGTCGGCGGGACTCGCGTAGGAGTGCAGTCCGAACTTGCCAATTTTTGAGGAGGCGAACGATACGTGGACTTCGTCGCAGCACGCGACGAGCGCCCGCTTGGTTGCTGCCTCATCCGAACTGAGTTCCAACATCCCGCGAGTGTTTGAGACGGTGGCTGTGCCGAAGAAGCCTTTGTTCAGCCGGCCGCGACCTTCGAGGACATCGCTAAACGGTCCGACCAACCCACCGGATGCTCTACGTACGACGCCGCCGGGGAGAACAACCGTCGCATTCGATTGCTCGAGCAGGACCACTGCGGCGCGCAAGCCGAATGTGACCACGATCAGGTCCTCGCGATCGACGATTTCCTGCGCCAGGTAATAGGACGTTGTCGATGAATCGATTGCGATGGAATCGCCGTCCTGAATAAGGCTGGCGACGTGCTGCGCGATCGCCCGCTTCACGCCAGAGTCCACCCGCATTCGATCGGCGAACGCGCCCTCTTCACCGGTCTGCGTGACCGCTCCCCCGCGGACCCTTCTCAAGAGTGAACGCTCCTCGAGCGCGTCGAGATCTTTTCGGATCGTAACCTCCGACACCCCAAGGCGATCCGCGAGATCACGCACAATGACTCGTCCCGTTGCACGCAGCTCATGAAGGATGACTTCCTCGCGCACAACATCGATGCGATCTGACACTTGCTCTCCTTTGACCAGGTCGGGACGCCCTCGAAGGTTCGTCCGAAAGCAATATAGAACAGAAACGGGGTGCATTGTCAACTGAAACGCAAGTGAATGAAAGCAAAACTGGTTTCATTCGGAACCCAAAGGTTGACTTTGGTGCCATTTGGCTTCTAATCTGGGCCCGCGTTCACGGCTTCCGTCGGCGCACCTGCCGAAGGCCCACTACATGACGTGTGACCACAGGTCACGGACTAGGAACCAAAAAGATGACTCAGAACCCACAAGCCGAGTTGCTCGGACGATCGCACCGCTATGGCGAGGACCGCGCAGTGACCAACTACGGCGGTGGCAACACCTCTGCGAAGGGCAGTGGAATCGACCCCGCGACAGGTCACGCCGTTGACTTGCTCTGGGTCAAAGGTTCGGGCGGTGACCTGGCGACACTCAAGGAGGAAGGTCTGGCGGTCCTCCGCCTCGACCGCTTTCGTGAACTTGTGAGCGTATTCCGCGGCCCGGACCACGACGACGAAATGGTCGATGCATTCGACTACGTTCAGCACGGGCGCGGGGGGGCGGCCCCATCGATCGATACGAGCATGCACGCTCTCGTTGATGCGGCACACGTCGATCACCTTCACCCCGATGCCGGCATCGCGATCGCGACCTCGGCCGACGGCGCCGAACTCACCAAAAAGATCTTTGGCGGCAAAGTGGCGTGGATCGACTGGCGTCGTCCTGGCTTCCAGCTCGGCATGGATGTCGCGCAGCTGAAGTCTTCAAACGCCGACTACATCGGTGCGATCTTGGGCGGCCACGGCATTACAGCCTGGGGGAATACCAGCGAAGAGTCCGAATCGAACAGCCTTTGGGTCATCCGCACGGCACAGAAGTACATCGACGACAACGGCAAATCTCTTCCATTCGGGCCGAAACTTGAGGATCGTCAACCTCTGCCCGCAGACGAGCGACGCGCAAAAGCGTTTGCGCTTGCGCCACACATCCGCGCGCTCGTCTCGAGCGAAAAGGCGCAAGTTGGACACTTCTACGATGGCCCTGAGGTTTTGGAGTTCCTCTCGTCGGCCGAACATCCTCGACTCGCCGCTCTTGGCACGAGTTGCCCAGACCACTTTCTCCGCACGAAAGTGAAGCCGCTCGTGCTCGACCTACCGTCGAGCGCCTCGGTGGAGGATTCGGTCGCACGATTGACGGAACTGGTCGAAGCGTACCGAGCCGAATACGCCGCGTACTACGACGCGAACGCGACGCCCACCAGCCCACCGATGCGGGGAACGGATCCAGCCATCGTTCTTATCCCGGGCGTCGGCCAGTTCAGCTGGGGCGCAGACAAGAAGACCGCGCGAGTCGCGGGCGAATATTTTGTCAATGCCATCAATGCGATGCGCGGAGCAGAAGCGCTTTCCACCTACCAACCCATCCCGGATTCCGAGAAATTCCGAGTGGAGTATTGGAGCCTTGAAGAAGCCAAACTGCGGCGTCAACCCGCGCCGAAGCCTCTTGCAACCCGCGTCGCACTGGTCACTGGAGCCGCTGGCGGTATCGGAAAGGCAATCGCACACCGCCTCGCCGCGGAAGGCGCTTGCGTTGTCATCGCCGACTTGAATCTGGAGGCCGCGCAAGCGGCAGCCGCCGAGGTCGGCAACACCGACGTCGCGATAGGCGTCAAAGCTGACGTGACGAGCGAATCGGAGGTAGCGGACGCGGTCAAGAGTGCTGTCCTCCAGTTCGGTGGTCTCGATCTGATCGTGAACAACGCCGGGCTCGTGCTTGCGCGTTCCCTACTGGACACCACAGAGGCCGACTGGGACCTGCAGCACGACGTTATGGCCAAAGGTTCATTTTTGGTATCGAAAGCGGCAGCGAGAGTTCTTATCGACCAGAAGCTAGGAGGCGATATCGTCTACATATCTTCGAAGAACTCAGTGTTTGCCGGCCCCGAGAATCTCGCATATTCGGCAGCCAAGGCCGACCAGTCGCACCAGGTTCGTTTACTGGCGGCGGAGTTGGGCATTCACGGAATTCGCGTGAACGGCATCAATCCGGATGGCGTCGTCCGCGGTTCTGGCATGTTCGCGAACGGTTGGGGCGCCAAGCGCGCAGCCGTCTACGGGGTCGCGGAAGAGGATCTCGGCAAGTACTACGCAGAGCGCACTCTGTTGAAGCGTGAGGTGCTCCCGGAGAACGTCGCCAACGCCGTCTTTGCTCTCTGCTCAGCAGACCTCAGCCACACCACCGGACTTCACGTGCCAGTTGACGCGGGGGTCGCCGCCGCCTTCCTTCGCTAGCACTCGTGATCTGAGCCAAAGGAGTCTTCATGTCCGAATATCAATTCCCGGTGGTTTCTGACCGCCCGCGCGCAGCGGCCCGAACGATCTACCTGGTCGCCAGTGGTGATCTTCGTGAATCTTCCAATGTCGCCGGCTGGGAGGAACAGGTGGGGCTCGAGTCGGCAATCGCTCGCGCAGTCGAACGATTCGG
>DASXNG010000278.1:0-4922 GCA_036495225.1 Galbitalea sp. | reverse complement strand
AGCTACCCGGCGGCGTGTGATCGCTGCCGTGTTCGATCTGCAAAATAGGCCTGAGATCGCGGCGAGGGTTGGTCAGCGCCAACGATTTGACGACTGGTATGCCCGCAGCCCGCTAGTCGAAATCATATTTGACGACGAGGAACTGAAGGCTGCATCCGGCGAACGAGCCGAATAGTCACGCTTCGCAGGTCGCTGATGCAGGGCCTCGACATACCCACAGTGAACGTGGCCCTGGCGGGCGCCCAACTGCATCGCCGCGTCAGATCGACGGCCTTCGTCTATGACGACGGGCCAACGCATGCCTTGGCCGGCGCAGTGGGCCTGGGACAAACACGGCCGGTCGTTTCTTTTCGACCGAGTGGCCAACTCATCAAGACTGAGTGTCTTCGATCTCCTCGGCTCCCTACAGCGGTGACCGCCGACCCCGCTATTCGGACAGCAACGTAGTCGCCAACCGCGTTGATCCGACACCCTCGTCCGCTCAGCCAGAGCGCCGACGCGGATGCAGCTCACGATGGAGCGTGAGTGCAGCTCAGCTCCGTCGGCCCCTCTTGTTGGTCCGGCGAGGCCGTAAACATCCTGAAAAAAAGAGCATTGAGCAACAACGCAAGACGATCTTGGTTTCTGAGTCTTCGCGGCTTTGCTTCCATGGAGGTGTGTCGGATCGCACTGGTATTCGGAGAATCAGGAGGCCGACCAGGAAGGTCCCGATGGAACCAGATGGTGTCTCGGACTCGAGTCGGTGGCTAGCGGTCACCGCCAGCGCGATCTCGCATCGATCACAGATGCCAGCCCGAGAGTAAACGCAGGAACCGATCGCTCAACAACAAGGAGACCAGCATGCAAGAGAACCTGATTGACGAGATCTACATTGACGGTGAGTTCGTCACTCCGCACGGTACCGAACTCTTCGATCTATTCAATCCCGCCACCGGAGAGATCATTGGGCAGGTCCGGCTCGCCGACGAAATTGATACAGCAGCGGCTGTCGCAGCGGCGAAACGTGCGCTGCCGTCGTGGTCTGCGACGTCAAAGGAGGAGCGGATGGCCGTGCTGGGTCGGCTTCAAAAAACGGTCGCCGCGGCGAGAACGGAAATGCGCGAAGCCGTGCTGTTGGAGTACGGCGCACCAGTGCGCAACTCGTTCCTGGTCGATACACCGTCCGGCGCATTCGCTGACATGGTCAAGACATTACAAAGCTTCGAGTTTGTCCGGCAGGTCGGCAACGCGACCGTGGAAATGGCGCCCATCGGAGTGGCCGGCCTCATCATGCCTTGGAATTCCGACGCATTCTTCATTTGCGACAAACTTGCGACGGCGTTGGCTGCCGGCTGCACCGCTGTGATCAAGCCGAGCGAGATGAGCGCCACGCAGACCCATGTGCTGACTCAAGCCCTTCATGATGCCGGACTCCCAAAAGGGGTGTTCAACATCGTGACTGGGCGCGGCGATGTTGTCGGTACCGCGATCAGCCGTCATCCTGACATCGCCAAGATCTCCTTCACTGGGTCGACCGCGGTGGGCAAGACGATATTCCGCGAGGCGGCCGAGACCATGAAGAGTCTCACGCTCGAACTGGGTGGAAAATCTCCGTCGATCATCCTCGATGACGCCGATCTCAATGAGGCTGTCTCGGGTGCTTTTGCCGCAGGCTTCGTCAACAGCAGTCAGTCGTGCGTTGCTGGCACGCGGATTCTCGTCCCAGCGGGCCGACTGGACGAGTTCCTTGCGATTGCCACTGCACGGATAAATGACTTCCCGACGGGGGATCCGAATGACCCGGCCACTGTGATCGGACCGATGGTGAGCGATCGGCAATGGGAAAGAGTCCAGTCCTACATCCGCCGCGGGATCGAAGAAGGGGCGCGGATCATCGCTGGCGGGCCCGGCCGCCCAGAGGGACTTTCGGACGGCTACTTCGTGCGACCGACTCTCTTCGCGGACGTCACCAACGACATGACGATTGCGCGCGAGGAAATCTTTGGGCCGGTGCTGTCGATCCTCACATACCGCGATGAGGACCAGGCCGTCGAGATCGCCAATGATACGAACTATGGCCTGCATGCTTACGTCTTCTCGTCCGATCCGCAGCGAGCGCGTCGGGTCGCATCACGGCTCGAAGCGGGACGAGTTTCGATCAATGGCGGTTACGAACAACTGTCACCTTTCGGGGGATTCAAGCAGTCGGGCATAGGGCGGGAATATGGCAGTTTCGGCCTAGAGGGCTTCCTCGAGCCACGGTCCGTAATGCAATGACCGGCACGCATTCGTTTCGGGCTTGAGTCCCGGGAACCACTCAGCAGAGCGAACGGTTCGCAGTGACATGGCCTTTACGGTCAATGGCGGCGGATCACACGGCCTGCGCTCGAGGACTCCTACCCAACTGACCCTTGGGCTGAGACCGGCCTAGTGCCGTTACCGACGACCGGGCGTAGCCCGCCAGGCACGCAGTCCGCTAGTGAACGAAAGGCAGGACCGATGACAGTCGACATCGGACGGTTCGGGATTTGGGCCACCAGCTGGTCGATGACCCCAGAACTCGCCCAAGAAGTTGAGTCCCTTGGTTTCGACACGATCTGGTTGGGGTCATCCCAACGCGACTTGGTCCTACCCGAACGTTTGCTGGATGTGACCAGCCGGATCACCGTCGCCACGGCCATCGTCAACATGTGGGCGTCTCCTGCAGTCGAGGTTGCCGCCTCCTACCACCGTGTAGCGGTGAGCCACCCGGGTCGGTTCATGCTTGGTGTTGGCGTCGGTCATCCGGAAGTTAATGCTGGCTACCACTCGCCTTATAGATCCATCCTCAACTACCTCGATGAACTTGACGGTGCGGACGTGCCCAAGCAAGACCGCATGCTCGCGGCGTCCGGCCCGAGAACCATTCGCATCGCTGGCGAACGAACTGCGGGCGCGCACCCCTACATGACGACCCCTGCCCACACCCGCCAAGCACGCGGTATTCTCGGTCTGCGGCCATTGCTCGCACCCGAGCAAAAGGTCGTGCTCTCCACCGACGCTGACTACGCGCGGCGCATTGCCCGCGAAATGTTCGGACCAGTTCTCAAGATGGTCAACTACCGAGACAGCATGGTCCGCATGGGGTTCACTGCCGAGCAGGCCGAAACCGCTAGCGATGAATTGCTGGACGCAGTTATCGCGTATGGCAGACCCGAGGATCTTGCTAGCAGGCTGAAAGCTCACCTTGACTCCGGCGCTGACCATGTATCGGCCAACATTCTGACTGCTTCCGGCAATGTAGACCACGAGTACGGCGCAGCTCTGAACGCCTTGGCGGACGCCTTGCCCTTGGGGCGGAGGTAGCAACCCAAGGGGCAACGAGTGCGCAGCCGGACGTCTTCGGTTGGCTGCACCCAAAGGGAGCGAGCAACGAGATCCGAGAGCCTGGCTTGATTGAACGACGCAGGGCACCATCCCGGCCTTTGCCTGAACAAGACCGGCAACCGCTGGAACCGCCCGGGCGACGTTACCGTCGTCGGTCGCGTGTCGGGTACTCACAGTGCGTCCCGGTTCAGCTATGAGTGGCGCCAGTACGGTGCTGCACCCCAACTCCATGCGGCGGTGCCCAACGTGGCCGAAGCGTCTTCCTTTCAGCTGCGCTGCTCCAAAAACCTGAGCGAAAGCATTGTGCAATAGCGCGAGACGATCTTGCTTTCTCGGCGTAGACGGCTTTGTTTCCATGGAGGTACCGGAACGACACATGGATCCGGACAACCACCACGAAGCAGGAGGTCGGTATGAGGGTCGTGAGAGAACCGCAGGATAGGACCCAGGAAGATGGCAACAACGACCGGGTTGCTAGCCGCGGATCGCAGCGCATTCATGATTCCGGACCCGGGAACCGCCCCTTCGTTGTTGGCGGCCCTGACGCGATAGGGGAGCTCCCCGACGAACGCATCGTCTTCAACGAACTTGCCGATCCCAGGCGTTGGTTGGCCCTCGCCGTCATTGCCGTCGCCCAGCTGATGATTGTCCTCGATGCCTCCATCGTCACCATCGCTCTGCCGTCAGCCCAGCACGCACTGCACATGTCGAATGCCAACCGCCAGTGGGTGATAACCGCCTACACCCTGGCCTTCGGCGGCCTCTTGCTGCTCGGTGGTCGAATCGCAGACTACGTGGGCCGGAAGCGGGTCTTTCTCGTAGGTCTCTTCGGGTTCGCGGCCGCCTCAGCGATCGGCGGTCTTGCCCCCAACGCGGCGACCCTCTTCGGGGCCCGGGCGCTCCAGGGAGCCTTTGCGGCGCTCATGGCACCGGCAGCTCTGTCGATCATCTCCGTGACCTTCACCGAGGCCCACGAGCGGGCCCGCGCCTTCGGCGTCTACGGCGCCATCTCTGGGGGCGGCGCCGCCATCGGTCTGATAGTCGGTGGACTGTTGACGCAATACGCCTCCTGGCGTTGGTGCCTTCTGGTCAACGTGCCTGTGGCCGCAATCACCATCGTCGCCGCCATCTACTTGGTCAACGAGAGCCGGGGGGCGAATGGGCATCGGCACTACGACATCCCGGGCGCACTCACCGTGACTCTCGGCCTGGTGTCGCTCGTTTACGCCTTCACCAAGGCGCAGACCGACGGTTGGGGATCGACCACCACTGTCGCCCTTATAGCCGCGTCGATCGTCTTGCTTCTGACGTTCGTAGTCATCGAGGTGCGAACCGCTAATCCCCTTTTGCCTTTGGGTGTCGTTCTCGATCGCAACCGAGGCGGCTCGTACCTGACCTCGCTCGTGATCGGGATGACTTTGCTCGCGATGTTTGTCTTCCTCACTTACTACTTCCAGGGCACCCTGCATTACTCGGCACTCAAGTCCGGTTTTGCCTTCTTGCCGTTCTCGCTGGGCGTTATCGTGAGTGCCACCGTCGCCGCCCAGCTCCTACCTCGATTCGGCCCCCGAGCACTG
>DASXNG010000277.1:0-8997 GCA_036495225.1 Galbitalea sp. | reverse complement strand
GATCCCGACCAGCGCCAGCAGTACGACCTCGGTGGGGCGGGGCAGTACTCCGCGGGCAACTTCGGCGGGTTCGGCGACATCTTCGAGACGTTCTTCGGGGCCGCCACCGGAGCACAACAGCGCGGCCCCCGCTCACGCGCCGAGCGCGGGCAGGACGCCCTTCTGCGAGTCGAGCTTGACCTGGAAGAGGTCGTGTTCGGCAGCCAGCGCGATCTCGAGATTCAGACCGCAGTGCTGTGCGAGACCTGCAACGGGTCGTGCTGCGCGCCGGGCACATCGCCTCAGACCTGCGATATTTGCCACGGCGCCGGGTCGATCCAGCGGACCGTTAGGAGCCTGCTCGGCAACGTCGTCACCTCGAGCCCGTGTGGCACCTGCCGCGGATTCGGCACGGTCATCCCGAGCCCGTGCCCGACCTGCCAGGGCCAGGGTCGCGTTCGCGCGACTCGTACGGCGAAGATCGACATTCCTGCCGGTGTCGACACCGGGCTGCGCATCCAGCTCTCCGGCCAGGGCGAGGTTGGCCCTGCTGGTGGTCCGGCGGGCGACCTGTTCCTCGAGATCAAGGTCAAGCACCACGACATCTTCAGCCGCAACGGCGACGATCTGCTCGCGACGCTCGAGGTGCAGATGACCGATGCGATCCTGGGGACGCAGACGACACTTAAAGGACTCGACGGCGACGTGGTCGTCGAAGTGAAGCCGGGCGTTCAGAGCGCCGAGGTCATAACGATCAAGGATCGCGGCATCACGCACCTCCGCGGGAGCGGCCGCGGCGACCTCAAGATCGGTGTGCAGGTCGTCACGCCAACCCGTCTCAGCGGAGGCGAACAAGCTCTGATCAAGCAGTTTGCGTCATCCCGCAAGCCGGTCGCGCCGCATCTTGCCCATTTCCAGCAGGGACTTTTCGCGAAGCTCCGCGACCGTTTCCTGAACGTGTAGCTCGGCGCTCGCGCTGGCCGCGTTGGCTGTCTTCTCCGGGGGTTTCGAATTTTCAGGAAATCGGTAGCGCTCCGCGAAGGTCGCCAGCGCGGTTACTGGGCGCGCAATCACGCCCGACGGATTACCTGAAAATTCGAACAGCCAGCGGTTGAGAGACGTCGCGCGGGAGCAGTGCCGCCGGTGCTAGCTGTGGTCGGGGCCGAAGGGGACGACGATGTCGCGGCGTCCGGCCATGAGGCGGCCGACCAGTTCCTCGAGAACCATTGAGACGATTCGGGGCATGTCGACCGCGGATGGGTCGAGCAGCCACTGCACCTGGAGGCCGTCCATCACCGCGATGATGGCGGACGCGGTGTCAGCCACCTCGTCCTGGTCCGCGACGAAGTCTGTCGACTCGTTGATGACGCCAATGAGCTTTTCCCGCAGCGTCGAGGTGCGGCCGCGAAAATACTCCTGCGCTGGATGCCCGTCCGTGACGGACTCCGCGGAGAGCACGGTGTACGCCTGCACGACGCCCGGACGGGTCTCATTCTCACGAACCGTGTCGATGAGGTGTCCGAGGAACGCCTTGCCCGTGGGCTGTTCGCGCCGGGCGACACCCGCGACCTCTTCGCCATCGCGGTACTGCAGCACGGCGATGAGGAGAGCCTCTTTGCTTCCGAAGTGGTGCAGTACGCCGGCGTGCGTCATCCCGGCTTGCGCGGCTATCTCGGCAAGTGCGCCGTTGTTGTAACCGCGCGCTCCGAACACGGAGAGCGCTGCTTTGAGCACGGCCTCCCGTCGTTCGAGGGTTCTCTTCTGGGGTTTCTGCACCAGCTGTGCCGCTGGGGTCGCCCGTCGAGTGGTGACCGATCCTTCTGCCACTTCGATGCCTTTCGTGCGGGATAACGGAGGAGCCCGTTATCCAAATGTTACCTTGTCACACTTACTTACTTGTCAGTAAGTGTGACACCATTGGCTCACCTCGACGATGAGGCCTGAAGTGGAGTATAGGTGTGAGCACACTCGCACTTGCGGTGCTTGGTCACCGCGTTAGCGCGCTGGACTATCTGGTTGAGGCTCTTTCCCTTGAAGAGCGGGCAGCACTTCTGGCCTCGGCCGCGACGTGGAAGCTGAGCGAAATCCCCTCCATAGGCCTCCGGTCGATCGTGCTGGCCGACGGAATTCACGGCGTGGCGTGCGAGTCGCTTGGCGGATCATCCGATCAACTGCCTGCCGCCGCCACGGCGACCTGGGATGTCGGCGTGCTTGCCGACTACGGGACGCTTGTCGCCCGCGAGGCTCGACGGGGCGGAATCGACGTCGTGCTGGCGCCCGCGGTCGCCAGTACTGGCTCGCGTGGAGCGCAGCCGGAGTTGTTCGGGCGGCTGGCGGCATCCATGGTTTCGGCGATCCAGCGCGGCGGCGTCGGCGCTGGTGTGCAACCGACGAGCATCGACCCGGGGGACTTCGCAACCATCGACTCACGGGCATTCCGTGAACAGTGCCTCGCACCGTTCGAACATGTCGTTCGCCATGCCCGTCCGAGGGCAGTGTTTTTTCCGTATCGGATTCCGGCAGCGACGGGTACAGCACCCGACCCGGATATCAGCCACATCCTGATCGGCGAGTGGGGTTTCGACGGACTTGTGGTGGGCGATGCGCGCGTGAGCGCCGAGAGCGTCGAGACCGCACTGGCAGGAGTTGACGTCGAATCGCCGGGACTCAGGGGGCGCTGGGGCTCGGCTCTCGTCGATGCTGTGCGCGCTGGAAAGGTCGCCGAGACGGACATGGATGACCGGGTCATCCGCATCCTGCGTCTTGCAGAACGCCTCGGCGCACTCTCCGGGTGCCCGGGCACCGTGACATCCAGGCCGGCATCCGTTCCCTTCAGTGTTTCGGATGCTGCCGGAATTCGCGCACTGCGACGTCGTACGGCGGCGCAAGGCACCGTGGTGCTGCGCAACGAGCTCGGGCTGCTTCCTCTCGCGGTCGACGCCGCGGGGTGTGTCGTGATTCACGATGCGGTCGCGTCGGCGTCCGGCCTGGAGGAGACTGCCACGGGGATAGTCGCGGTGCTTCGATCGGCGTTGCCTGCGACCAATCCAGCGGAGGTCGAGAGCGCAGTTGCGGCAGCGGCGGTCGCTCGAACGGCGATCGTCATCATCGAGAGTCCCAATGAGGATTTGGTACGGCGGGTCGTGGCTGTGAACCCGCGGACCATTGTCGTGGTCTCTTCCACTTCGCCAATCGCGTTGCCCTGGCTTGAGGACGTGCCCGCGGCGTTGTGGCGATGGGGAGCCGACGATGTAGCTGAGCTCGCGCTGGCGGACGTGCTGGTTGGCGCGGTGGAACCCGCGGGCCGACTCCCATGGGAGCTGCCGTCCGCGCGAACCGACCAGCCGGGGCTTCGCATCGCGCGCACTGACGCTGACAGCGCTGGAGCGCGTCCATTCGGCTTTGGTCTTGGATACACGACGTGGGACTACCTGGATGCGACGGTTCGTGGGGATGTCGCATCCGGCGACGTGGTCGTTGCCGTCACGGTGAGGAACACGGGCAGGCGGTCGGGCCGCGAGGTCGTGCAACTGTATGTTGAGGCGGCTGGTGCTGAGGCTGCTGAGCCGAGCGGCGCCCCCGTGCGCCTCGCAGGGTTCGGTGTGGTCGAGGCAGTTCCGGGCGAATCCGTCGTCGCGGAACTTCACGTCGATCGACGCTCTTTCGAGCGGTGGGACTCGACTACTCGAAGGTGGACGACGGAGACAGCCCGCTATCGTCTGCGCGCTGGGCGCTCGTCCGCGGATCTGCGCGTCGAGGTGCAACTTGTTGCGCCACTCACGGCGCCGCGGACGGTTGCGCACGACGCGGAGGCCTCGCAGCGCTCCGACCTCGCCCGCGTACCCCTGCAGCCGACCGCCTAATTGGCGGCGGCAGGCAGGCAGCTTGGGGCCTCGCCGTCTCGACCTTGGTCGAATTTTCAGGAGATCCGTACCGAGGGTTACGCCCGACGCGAGTAACTCTGCGGTCGCTTGGGCGCGGGCGTGACGGATTTCCTGAAAATTCGACAAGCACGAGGTGCGGGGGCGGGGCGCGGGGCCGGCCGGGAGGACGCCGCGCGGCCGACCTGCAATGCTGGGGGGATGGCGAACCAGTACCTGTGCGAAGAACTCGGCTTTCTCGCGGTTGGTGAGGTCGCCGTGGTCACCGGTGCCGAAGCGCGCCACGCTGTGACGGTCAGCCGGCTGGCGGCGGGAGAAACCGTGCGGGTGGGTAACGGCCAAGGCGTTGTCGCCAGTGGAGTGGTCACCCAGGTCGCGCCAGCCGAATTTCGATTCGAGGTGAGTGCACTCGAAGTCACGGAGCGGCCGGTCCCCGCGATCTGGCTCGCCCAGGCGCTCGCGAAGGGCGACCGCGACGAGCTGGCGATTCAGGCCGCGACCGAGTTGGGAGTGGACGGCGTCATCCCGTGGGCTGCCGCGCGCAGCATCTCCCGTTGGGAGGGGGCCAAGGTGGCGAAAGGGCAAGAGCGCTGGTCGGCAATCGTGCGGGAAGCGAGCAAGCAGTCGGTCCGCGCCTGGCTGCCCGAGGTCGCCCCTCTCGTGACCACCAAGCAACTGGCATCCCTCGCCGCGACGGCGCACGTGATCGTTCTCGACCCGGAGGGCCAGTTGCCGCTGACGTTGGCGCGAACCGACAGCGAGGAATCGGATGACCGCGACATCGTGCTCGTCGTGGGGCCGGAGGGCGGTATCGCCCCGGCGGAGCTCGATGCCCTCTACTCCGCTGGCGCGATCGGTGCCCGGCTCGGCGACACCATCCTGCGAACCTCAACAGCTGGCCCTGCCGCGATCGCTGTGCTGAGCGCGAAACTCGGCCGCTGGTAGCGCCCAGCCGTTACGCTTGGAGCATGCAGGCGCCAGAACGGACGATCTTCGAACGCATCGTCGCGCGCGAAATTCCCGCGGAAGTTGTGTTCGAGAATGACCGCGTCATCGCGTTCAAGGACATCGCCCCAAAAGCTGACGTGCATCTACTCGTCGTCCCCAAGACCGCGCAGTACACGAATGTCGCCGAGCTCGCCGAAGGCGATCCGTACCTTCTCGCCGAAGTCGTCACGACGGCGGCCGACCTCGCGGCCGAGCACTCAAACGGCGAGTACCGCCTCGTGTTCAACACGGGGGAGTCCGCCGGGCAAACCGTCTTCCATGTCCACGCGCACGTGCTGAGCGGCGCCCTCGACGAGAGTTCCCTTGCCAACTAACGACGCGCGGTCGCCGTCCGACGAGCTCGAGCAGGTAGAAATCCGGGTCGACGGTCTCGCGATGGTGCGGTTGCTGGGGCCGCAGGACCGCCTGCTGAAGACCATCGAGCGCCAGCATCCGGCCGTGCAGGTTCTGGTGCGTGGCAACCAAATCACCCTTACGGGACTTCCAAATGACGTCCAGGCCGCGAAGCGCCTGGTTGAGGAGCTGATCCAACTGGTACGAAACGGAGCCGAGCTCGGAGCGAGCGACGTGACGAGTTCTGCGCACATCCTTGAGACCAACGCGGGTAGTCCCGCCGAGCTGCTGAGCCAGGCCATCCTGACCAGTCGCGGCAAGAGCATTCGGCCGAAGACACTCGGCCAGAAGGACTACGTCGACGCGATCGACCAGAACACGATCGTGTTCGGCATCGGTCCGGCCGGTACGGGCAAGACCTACCTCGCGATGGCGAAGGCGGTGCAAGCTCTTCAGCGCAAAGAGGTGGAGCGCATCATCCTGACGCGTCCCGCGGTCGAGGCGGGGGAGCGGCTCGGCTTCCTGCCAGGCACGCTCACGGACAAGATCGATCCGTACCTCCGTCCGCTCTATGACGCGCTCAACGAAATGATGGACCCAGAGATCGTTCCCAAGCTCCTCGCCGCAGGCACCGTTGAGGTGGCGCCGCTGGCCTACATGCGGGGTCGCACGCTGAACAACGCGTTCATCGTGCTCGACGAGGCGCAGAACACGTCGCCAGAGCAGATGAAGATGTTCCTCACTCGTCTCGGCTTCGGTTCGAAGATGGTGGTGACCGGCGACATCACTCAGGTCGACCTTCCCAACGGCGCGAGCGGCCTGCAATTGGTAACGCACGTGCTCAACCAGATTGATGACATCCATTTCGCCCGCCTCACCAGCGCGGATGTCGTTCGACACAACCTTGTCGGCCAGATCGTGGACGCATACACGAAGTACGACGCCGAGCGTCAGGCGGCGAGGTTCGAGCGCGATCACCCGCAGAATCCGGACGGCGTCAACCGCGCTGAGCGCCGAGGTCACCCACCGCAGGATCGCCAGGCGCCGTGGAGCCCCGACCGCAGGAGAGCCCGCTGATGTCGATCGAGATCAACAACGAGTCCGGTATCGACGTCGACGAGTCGGTCATCCAGCGACTGGTCACCTACGACCTCGACCAGTTGCACGTGCACCCCGATGCGGAGCTGGCGATCCTGTTCGTCGACGAATCGGCGATCGAGCAGCTGCACGTGCAGTGGATGGACGAGCCGGGACCGACGGATGTCTTGAGCTTCCCCATGGACGAGTTGCGTCCTGGCACCGAAGACCAGCCCACCCCCGCCGGCCTGCTCGGCGACATCGTGCTGTGCCCCCAGGTCGCGATTGTGCAGGCGGAAGCGGCTGGGCACAGCGTCATGGACGAGCTCCAACTCCTCATCACCCACGGCCTCCTTCACCTGCTCGGCTTCGATCACGCGGAGCCAGAAGAGGAGAAGGAGATGTTCGGTCTCCAGCGCGACCTGCTCATCGGGTTCAATGTGAGCGAGCGAAGGCGGTAGGTTCCAGATCATGATCGCGATCTTCGTTCTTGCGGCCGTCGTGCTCGTGATCTTCGGCGGCCTGCTGGCTGCGGCCGACTCAGCCCTCACCGTTCTCAGTCGCACGGACCTCGTCGACCTCGCGGCTCACAGCCGTGCCCGAAAGTCGTTGCTCGCGATCGCGGCGGACATGGGCGCCCACGTCAACGCGCTCAACTTCATGCGGGTCGTGTCTGAGACGACGGCAGCGGTTCTGGTGTCGCTGTCTTTCGCCTACTCCTTCAAGGACTGGTGGTGGGCACTCCTCGCTAGCGCGCTCATCATGACCGCGGTGTCGTTCGTGCTGGTTGGCTCGAGCCCGCGGAGTGTTGGGCGTGCACACGCTCACGGTGTGATTCGATTCTCGGCGCCGATCATCCGCACCATCCGCGTCATTCTGGGACCGATCGCGAATGCGCTCGTCGCAATCGGCAATCGCGTCACGCCTGGGCGCCCCAAGAACGCGACCTTTTCGAGCGAAGAGCAACTGCTCAGCATGGTCGACGAGGCCACAGAGCTTGAGGTTCTCGAGGAGGATGATCGTGAACTCATCCACTCGATCTTCGAGTTCAACGACACGGTCGTGCGTGAGGTCATGGTGCCACGCACGGACATGGTCACGATCGAGGGCGTCGAAAAGCTCGACGCCGCGATGTCCACCTTCCTCAGCCGCGGCGTCTCGCGCATCCCGGTCATCGGCACAGACGTCGACGAGGTCATCGGCATCCTTTATCTGCGGGATGTCGCGAGGATCGAGTTCGAACAGTCCAAGGGCCGTGAGAAAAAGACGGCGGCCGACCTCGCCCGCCCGGCCCTTTTCGTGCCCGAATCGAAGAAAGCGGATGACACGCTTCGCCTTATGCAACTCGAGTCGAACCACCTCGCAATGGTGGTCGACGAGTACGGCGGCATCGCGGGGTTGGTCACGCTTGAGGACCTCATCGAGGAACTCGTCGGCGACATCTCCGATGAGTACGACCGCGAGGTACCCGACTTCGAGGACCTAGGCGACGGCCGGTACCGCGTGTCGGCTCGCATGCCGGTCGACGAACTGGGGGATCTCTTCGGGCTCGAACTCGAAGACGACGAAGTCGACTCGGTTGGCGGTCTTTTGACCAAGGCGGTCGGCCGGCTTCCCGTGTCGGGCTCGCGGGGTGAAATCTCCGGGCTCATTCTCACCGCCGAACGCACAGAGGGGCGTCGTAAGCGCATCAGCACGGTACTCGTCGAGCGCGACCAGGCGCTCATGGACGTGCAGGCCGCGTTCAACGACGACGAGGAGTAGGCGAAGTGGGGATCGAGCAGCCGTTCTGCCTGCGGCACCGGCGTCGTCGAGACCTCACCGACGGTGTACTCGGGCGTGAGTGATCAGTTCCTGAGATCTCGACTTCGCTCGATCCCCAGTAAGTGGTGCCGCAGTACAAAAAGCGGCATGGATGTGCAGGCCTCACTTTGTCGAAATCTCCTCCCGAACGACTCGTCAGCAGGATAAGACCCTCAAGAAGGCCGAAAATCTCCTGTTGAACGTGCGAAACACCCAAATCATCCTGTTTAACGTGCGCGCGCCACCCCGAAATCGACCCGCTGCGGCACGAGCTACTGGGGATCGAGCAGCTACTGGGGATCGAGCTTGTCGAGATCTCACGTACCAATCACACTGCGCCGGGACACCTCGAACCCGCGGTCTCGACGACGCCGGCCGCTTCGCGGCGCGGCGGCTCGACCCCCGGTGGTGCGACACCCGAGTAACCTCAAACCAATGAGCAACTCCGCAGAACCGTTCCGCGCCGGCTTCGTCTCCTTCGTCGGACGCCCCAACGTTGGCAAGTCGACTCTCACCAATGCGCTCGTCGGCGAGAAGGTTGCGATCACGTCATCCAAGCCCCAAACGACCCGCCGGGCGATTCGCGGCATCGTTCATCAGCCGACCGGTCAGCTCATCATCGTCGACACCCCGGGTATGCACCGCCCGCGCACCCTGCTCGGGGAGCGCCTCAACACGATCGTCCAGGACACCCTCGCCGAGGTTGACGTCATCGGGCTGTGCGTTCCCGCGAACGAGAAGATCGGCCCCGGCGACAAGTACATCAACGAACAGCTCGACCGGTTCCCGCGTGCGAAGAAGGTCGCGATCGTGACGAAGGTTGACGCGACATCCCGCCCAGCCGTCGCCGAGCAACTTCAGGCGGTCAGCGAGCTGCGGGACTGGGATGCAATCATCCCGATCTCGGCGCTCACCG
>DASXNG010000276.1:0-14785 GCA_036495225.1 Galbitalea sp. | reverse complement strand
GGGTGTCCCAGGCATCCGCGAGTTCGGTGAGGCCGGCGAGAAGCTCCGGCTCGGACTCGCCAAGCTGCGCGAGCAGTACGTCTGCACGGGAGATGAACATGCTGGCGTTCCAGAGGTAGCTGCCGTCGGCGAGATAGGCCTCGGCAGTCTGGAGGTTCGGTTTCTCGACGAACCGGTCGACCATCATCGCGTGCGGCGCGCCCTCGATCGCCTGGTGCTCACCGCAGTGGATGTAGCCGAACCCGATCGCGGGTTCGGTCGGCGTGATGCCAATGAGAGAGATGTGACCGGCATCGGCCGCGGCGATCGCCTCGATGACGGCACGCCTGAAGCGATTCTGGTTACCGATGACGTGATCGGCCGCGAACGATCCGATGATGACATCCGGCTCCCGCCTGAGCAGGATCGCCGCCGCGAGCCCGATTGCCGCACTCGAGTCCTTCGGCTCGGACTCGAGAACCACGTTGAGGTCCTCGAGTTCTGGGAGCTGCTGTTCGACGGCCGCGCGATGCGCCCGTCCGGTGACGACCATGATGCGATCCGCACCGGACAGGGGGGCGAGCCGATCCCACGTGTCGCGCAGGAGGGTGTGCCCCGACCCGGTCAGGTCGTGCAAAAACTTGGGAGCATCTGCCCGCGAGAGAGGCCACAGACGAGATCCGACACCGCCAGCAGGAATAACACTGTAAAAGCGGTCGAGGCCGCTCTGCCGCTCACTCATGCGACAACCCTAGACGAGAGTTTCTGAAGTGCAGCCCGACTGGTCACACGCCATTCATCTGTCGGCCACCGCGGTTTCTTACCTTTAGAGCATGCGCGTTCTCGTGGTAACAGAGAGCTTCCTCCCCACTGTCAACGGCGTAACAACAAGTGTGTGCAAGGTGCTTGAGCATCTTGAGCGCCGCGGTCACACCGCAACCGTCATGGTTCCGACGGCTGGTGCCCCATCAAGCTATGCGGGTTTTCCCGTTCGCGAGATCCCGGCGATCGCCTACCGTCAGTTCCCGGTCGGACTTCCCGGCCTCCATGTTCAGCGCATCATCGAGGAATTCGCCCCCGATGTTGTGCACGTGGCGTCCCCGTTCCTGTTGGGCGCCGAGGCGATTGCCGCGTGCCGCAGGTTGCGAATTCCCACCGTCGCAATCTTCCAGACGGATGTCGCGGGATACGCCAAGCGCAATCACCTGGCCGCCGCGGTGCCTCTTGCGTGGAAGATCCTCCGACGAGTTCACCGTGACGCGACACTGACTCTGGTGCCGTCATCTTCGACGATGCGCGACCTGCGCGACGCCGGCTTCAAGCGCCTCAAGCGCTGGGGCCGCGGCGTCGACCTCGACATGTATCACCCGCGCAACCGCAAATGGGCGGCGACGACCGAACTGCGACGCGAATCGTCGCCGAACGGGGAGGTCGTGATCGGCTATGTCGGTCGAGTCGCGCCCGAGAAGCAGCTTGAGAAGATGGCCGTGCTGCGAGGCATGCCGGGTATCCGAATTGTCATCGTCGGCGACGGACCTGGCATGCCGCTCATTCGCAAGACACTCGGCGGCATGCCGGTGAGCTACCTCGGGCAGCTTCGCGGTGAACAACTTGCCGCTGCGTACGCGAGCTTCGACGTCTTTCTGCACACGGGCGAAGAAGAGACCTTCGGGCAAACGGTCCAGGAGGCTCACGCGAGCGGGCTGCCGGTCATCGCTCCTCGCGCCGGTGGTCCGATCGACCTGATCGAGCACGGTGTCACCGGATTCCTCTACAACCCGGCCGATTCGAAAGAGCTGCGCTCGACCGTTGAGCTCTTGGCGCGCGATCCGGCGCTTCGACGCCGCATGGGTGAGGCGGGGCGTCGCTCGGTGCTCGGTCGCAGTTGGGAGACCATCTGCGACCAGCTCATCGCGCACTACGCAAAGGTCGTTGCAAGGCAGTCGCTACTCGGCGAAAGGTTGTCGGTGAAGGGTGTCCTTCTGCGGGCGCCACGCCGCACAGCCGCGGGGTCTTAACCCGAGGTCGAGGCAAAACTATCTCGACGTCGAGATAAGTTAGGCTCGCCTTGGCAGCGACGCGTGCGGGGCAGACATAAACTGGAATCCGTTCGATCGCTGAACGCAAACTCACCGCGAAAGCCCCCGCACTCGTGCGGCAGCAGAGTGGTCTCGACAACAGCCAAGGAGTGCTGCTCGTGCCAGAGAAATCGGCCGGTGCGCTGGCGACGCCGCCCGCCTCCCGCCTGAAGATCAAACCCCCGAGACTTTCTGGCACCCTGTACCGGGGCCGCGAAGGCATGTGGTCCTGGGTACTTCATCGCATCACCGGTGTTGCGATCTACTTCTTCCTTCTCGTCCACATTCTTGACACGTCGATCGTGCGTATCTCACCGCAGGCATACAACGCCGTGATCAACGAGTACAAGACACCCCTGATGGGCCTCGGCGAGTTCGCGCTCGTCGTGGCGATCGGGTATCACGCCCTCAACGGTCTCCGCATCATCCTGATCGACTTCTGGAGTGTCGGTGCTCGTCACCAGCGTCTGCTCTGGGTCATCGTGCTGCTGCTGTGGGTCGTTCTCATCGCGGGTTTCGCCCCGCACCAGATCCAGAACATTGTTCTCGAATTCCAGGGACACGAGTCGGCATGACAAGCGAAACGATTCCGGCCCCACGGTCGTCATACAGCCCCCCGCGCAAGCGTCGCGTGAATTGGGAAAAATGGGGCTGGTTGTACATGCGCGTCAGCGGCCTGTTCCTGGTCGTCCTCATCTTCGGTCACCTATTCGTCAACCTGGTCTCCGGTGCCGGAGTTCGGGCGATCGACTTCGCCTTCGTCGCGGGCAAACTGGCCGATCCGTTCTGGGTCGTCTGGGACACCCTGCTTTTGTGGCTCGCCCTCATCCACGGCGCGAACGGAATGCGCACGATCGTCAATGACTACGCGCACAACCGCACCCTGCGGCGCCTGCTGCTTCTCGCCATCCTGGCGTCAACTCTCGTACTACTTCTTCTTGGGACACTCGTGATCTATACCTTCGACCCGTGCCCAGCGAACGCCCTCCCCGGCACGCTGCCCGACTTCTGCCCGGCCCCGTAATGGCAAACGAAGCAGCCATGATTCCGGATGGCACAATCATCGACGGTGTGCACTATCACCAGCACGAAATTGTCATCGTCGGCGCTGGTGGCGCCGGGATGCGTGCCGCCATAGAAGCGGGACCGCATGCCAACACCGCGGTCATCTCCAAGCTCTACCCGACCCGCTCGCACACCGGTGCGGCGCAGGGCGGGATGGCTGCTGCCCTCGCCAACGTCGAGGAAGACAACTGGGAGTGGCACACCTACGACACGGTCAAGGGCGGCGACTACCTGGTCGACCAGGACGCGGCGGAGATTCTCGCCAAGGAGGCTATCGACGCGGTTCTCGATCTCGAGAACATGGGCCTGCCGTTCAACCGCACGCCCGAGGGCAAGATCGACCAGCGCCGTTTCGGTGGCCACACCCGTGAGCACGGCGCCGCACCTGTGCGTCGCGCCTGCTACGCGGCGGACCGCACCGGTCACATGATCCTGCAGACGTTGTTCCAGAACTGCGTAAGGCTCGGCATCAACTTCTTCAACGAGTACTACGTGCTCGACATGGTCATGTCGACTGTGGACGGCAAAGAGATTCCGTCGGGCGTCGTCGCGTACGAACTCGCGACGGGTAACCTCCACGTCTTCCAGGGCAAGGCGATCATCTTCGCGACCGGCGGATTCGGCAAGATCTTCAAGACGACATCCAATGCCCACACCCTCACCGGTGACGGCGTTGGCATCATCTGGCGCAAGGGACTGCCGCTCGAGGACATGGAGTTCTTCCAGTTCCACCCGACCGGGCTTGCGGGTCTCGGCATCCTGCTGTCTGAGGCTGCCCGTGGTGAGGGGGCGATCCTTCGCAACGCCTCCGGTGAGCGCTTCATGGAGCGCTACACGCCGACGCTGAAAGACCTGGCGCCGCGCGACATCGTCGCTCGATCGATGGCGCTCGAGATTCGGGAGGGTCGAGGCGCTGGACCGAACAAGGACTACCTCTACCTCGACATCACGCACCTCGAGCCCGCTGTCATCGACGAGAAGCTCCCAGACATCACAGAGTTCGCTCGCACCTACCTCGGTGTCGAGCCGTACACCGAGCCGGTTCCGGTGCTTCCGACCGCGCACTACGCGATGGGCGGCATCCCGACCAACAATGACGCCGAGGTGCTGCGCAGCAACACCGAGACCGTCCCCGGTCTCTATGCCGCGGGCGAGTGCGCGTGCGTTTCGGTGCACGGCTCGAACCGTCTCGGTACAAACTCGCTGCTCGACATCAACGTGTTCGGTAAGCGCGCCGGCAAGAACGCCGTCGAGTATGTGAAGACGGCTTCGTGGGTGCCGCTCCCCGAAAACCCGGCCAAAGGCATCCGTGACCTGCTCGACAGCGTTCGCAGCGGTGACGGCACCGAGCGAATTGCGGCGATTCGCAAAGAGCTTCAAGATTCGATGGACCGGAACGCGCAGATCTTCCGCACGGAGGAGTCGCTCAAAGAGGTCACCGAACTCATCGAGACTCTTCGCGCTCGGTACAAGAACATCCAGATCCAGGACAAGGGCAAGCGCTACAACACGGACCTCCTCGAGGCCGTTGAGCTCGGCTTCCTGCTGGACCTCGCCGAGGTGCTCGTCTACTCGGCCCGCTCACGGCATGAGTCGCGTGGTGGCCACATGCGCGAGGACTATCCGAAGCGCGACGATGAGAAGTTCCTCGTCCACACCATGGCCTACCGCACGGGCGACCCCGAGTCGGCCGAGGCTGGCGACCACATCACTCTCGACTGGAAACCGGTCGTCATCACGAACTACCCGCCGATGGAAAGAAAGTACTAGGCATGAGCACTGCAACCGTCGAAGGAGAAGCCGCCGCACCAATCGCGGAGGTTCCTTCGTTCACCGTGACGATGATCGTGCGTCGATACGACCCGGATGTCGATGCCGAGCCGTACTGGCAGGACTTCGACCTCGTGATGTACGGCACCGACCGCGTGCTTGATGCGCTCCACAAGATCAAGTGGGAGATCGACGGATCGCTGTCGTTCCGTCGCAGTTGCGCCCACGGCGTGTGTGGCTCGGACGCGATGCGCATCAACGGCCGCAACCGCCTGGCCTGCAAGACGCTGCTCAAGGATCTCGACACCTCGAAGCCCATCTACGTCGAAGCCATCAAGGGCCTACCGCTCGAGAAGGACCTCATCGTCAACATGGACCCGTTCTTCGAGTCCTTCAAGGCGGTTCAGCCGTTCCTCATCGCTTCTTCGAAGCCTGATAAGGAGCGCCTGCAGTCCCCCACGCAGCGCGAGCGTTTCGACGACACCACCAAGTGCATTCTCTGCGCGGCTTGCACCTCTAGCTGCCCGGTCTTCTGGACTGATGGCCAGTACTTCGGACCCGCCGCGATCGTCAATGCGCACCGCTTCATCTTCGATTCCCGCGACGAGGGGTCGCAGGTCCGCCTCGACATCCTCAACGATCGCGAGGGCGTGTGGCGCTGCCGCACGACCTTCAATTGTTCGGATGCCTGCCCTCGTGGTATCGAGGTCACGAAGGCGATCTCCGAGGTGAAGCAGGCGATCCTGAAGGGCAAGCCGGAGCGCGTCAACATCGTCATCGGTGGGCGGTAACCCGCCGCTTCGATGAACTCAGCGACCGGGGCCGGTCCCTGAGGCTCTCGAAGGGCCGGGCGAGCTACCCCGCCTCGCGCCTCAGGTCTTGTACCGCGCGGCTCTTGGTCTCCAGTAGCCTCGGCACCTGTTTCGGATCGACGTCGGGCGGCGGGATCACCCAGTATGTGTTGTCCGCGTCGCGGGTGATCTCCCATCCGTTGTTGTGGAACAGCAGATGGTGATGCTTGCACAGCAGGATTCCGTCGGCAATATCGGTCTTGCCGTTGTCACGCGCGAATCCGTTGATGTGATGTGCCTCACACCAGGACGGTGGCCGGTTACAGTCGGCCATGCACCCGCCCCAGGTGAGCGCGAGTACATCTTTCTGAGCCTTCGTGAATAGCCGCTTCTCTCGCCCGAAGTCGAGCGGGATGAGGTTCGAATCGTAGGTCGTGACCGTCATCTGGCCCTCGCACGCAAGCCGCTCGAGCGTGTCGATTGAGACTGCGTCTGGCTGGCCTTCGATGTGCGCAAGTCCGGTCTTGGACTCGACGGCCGTCTTCGACGCCGCGATTCGGATGACCGGTGCACCCGAACCGAGGAGACGATCGGTCGGGGCATCCGCGCCCTGCTTGATCAAGTGCTCGAACGTATCTGATGCGAGTTGCTCGGTTGTGCGCGGGTCTTCGAAGATCGCGACGGCTTTTGCCTTCTGCAACTTGTCAACGAATCTCACACCGCCGAGCTTTGGCGAGACCGCTCTGTCGTAGACCTCTTTGACGGTCGCGGCAGTTTCTGGGTCCATGAGCCAGACGAGCTTGGTCATGCCGTCGGGCTGGCGCACGAAGGTAAGCGAGCGACGGCGCCGACGCTCGTCTTCGCGGTCTTTTACGCCCTCGACGTCAATCTCGTCGCGAAATTGCCGCGCGCGATGGAACAGTCGATCGGCGTCCAGCCCGGCGAAAGCCTCCGTGCAAAGAGCCGCCGCGGCAACTTCCAGTTGCTGCGCAGTGATGGCCGCACTCGGTTCGCCGAGGCCCCGCCCGATCGACTCGGCGGCTGCGAACGACAGAATGCCAGCACGCACCGCCTCGGCGACGGGAGCCAACCAGGGCCGGGCAGCTGCAGCGATCTCTCCGGTGGAAACGTCGAGAGTGCCGTTGTCTGCGGCGTCATGCACCAGAACCCCGACACGAACAGCTGTACCTGCCTCTGTCGCAGTCGATCCGGTGGTCGCCTTGATGAGATTGATCGGAGTGCGATGCCCAGTGCGCTGCGCTAGCCCGCTCGATCCGAACTCGGGAGCCGACCTACGCGCGATCTCGCCGGCGATCAAAGCGCCCGTCGCTCCCACCGCGCGCTGGGCAGCCGCGTGCATCCTCGTCAGCTCAAGAAGCGCAACGTCATCGAGACAACGGAAGTCGGCAACCTCTGAGGAGACCCCGGCCCACGCCGCAGAAGCGGCCCGAACCTGGTCGATCACGGTTGCTGAGGTTTCCATACATCCATTGTCGACCTTCGAACATATGTTCTTCAAGAGAAAATGAGAATCTGTGGAGAACTCGTCCACTACCCCATCAAGCCGAACTCTGGAGGACTAGTGCGCGACCGCTGACCCGTCCGCGTAGCCGTACCGCGTCGCCGTTACGGTCACGCTGATGTTCCCCCGCACGTCGCCAACGGGCAGCACGAGCGAGTTGCTCGTCGCGCCCGCGATTTCGCCGTTCTGGTCGGACCACTGGCAGCTGAAGACGAGACCGGCGATCGACCACGTCCCAGTACTGACGACCAACGGGGAACTCGCAGTGCCCAACCCGGTGATGGTGGGGCTCGTCGTCGCGAGTGGGGCAGACGCCTCCTGCACGATCATCCGATTCGACTCGGCCACCCGCGTCGTGAGACCCGGCGCCGACCCGATGACTTCAACCGAGATTTCATTTCCCGCGTCTGAAGGTAACGGCGAATAGCTGCCTCCCGTCGCGCCGGGGATCGGATTTCCGTTGAGCAGCCACTGGATGCTCGTCGCAACTCCGCTGGGCCAAGCTCCCGGGTCGGCAGAGAGTATGCCATCGACGCTCGCATCCCCGCTCATCGAAGGCTCGGCGAGTTCACGGATTGCGTCACCCACTTCGGGCTGCTCCGCCTCGCTGTAGCTCGTGCTCGTGATGTACCCGGCATCGGTCGCCGTCACGACGGATCGAATCCAGTTGCCCTGATCAGCCGCGGACACGGTGTAGCTGGTGGCAGTAGCTCCGGCGATGGTTGTCCAGTTGGTGTCATCCGGACTCGTCTGCCAACTCGTGGTCGTCGTGACTCCTGCTACTGCAAAGCTCGGAAGACTGGTGGTCACTTTGGTACCTTCAGCGAGGTCGCCGCTCCACGACAGGCTGGGCGCGGTCGTCGGAACGAGACTTCCTCCCGCCTGCAGAGTGAAGGTTGTCGCCACAAGGGTCTGCACCGCCGGATAGTCGGGTGAAGTGGCGCTGATGAAGACCTTGAACACATGCCCGATGGATGACGCGTTTGGCGTGAAGAAGGGGGTCGCGGTCACGTAACCGACGCCGATCTGGGTCTGGTCATCCCAGTCATAGCGCATGGTCCACACGTTCAGGTCCGCGTCTGGCAGGTCCCACGGGATCGGATTCGACAGCGTGATGGGTTGCCCGTAGGTGTTGCCGATGACCACGTTGGGCGAGGCGGTAAGTCCCACGACTGTGCCACTCCTCGCGGAGATGTTGTCGGAGGTCGGCGTGTACCCGGGCGCGCTGAACGAGTCGATCGCGAAGATGACCTGGCCGGCATCCGCCGCCGTCTGCGTATAGCTGTTCGTGTCGTTCACCGGCTGGGGCTGATCCCCGACGTACCACTGCACCGTCTCGACCGAGTTGGCAATGGCTGAGTCCCCGATGCCCGGCGCGATCGACCAGGTGCCCGTCGTCGCGTCGAAGTGTCGCGTCGGGTCATTGATGTATCGCAGCTTGCCGATGTCGATGTGCTGGATGGCGGAGTAGCTCGTCGCGGGCAAGTAGCCAGCCTTGGTCGATACCTGCGCGGCCCGGACGTACCCGTTGCCATTGGCCCAGTCCACGGCATCCGGACTGAACGAGTTCTCGTAGTACCAGGATCCGTACTGGGTTGGGCCATCCGGCGCGTGCCAGTCGGCGTCCGGTGAGCCACAGTCCAGCGAACAGACCTGCCACGACATGCTTTCTCCGTCTGCATCGCCGCCCGCGATGGGGCCGAAGCCTCCAAATGACACTCCGCCGCCAACACGCACGCTGGTGTACACCGCGTTCTGCAGCGCGGGTGGATATGGCAGGGTCAATACGCCGCCGACAACGTGAACGATGTTCGATTGCAGTTCGGTTGACGCGGACCCGAAGCGCCTGGCTGTGACGACGACGAAGGCGCGGCTGTCACTCATGCTCAGTGGTGGTGTGTAGCTGAGGGAGGTCGCCCCCTCGATCCGTGTGAATGACCGGGTCGTCGCCGTGTCGGAACAGCTCGGGGACACGCATCCGTACCACTGGTAGGCCAGCTTTGTGTTGTCCCATGCGCCCGTGAAGCTCGGTGTGATGGACAACCCGCTATTGCTCTGCTCCGGCAGCGAAACGATCGAGGTGAGCGCGCTCAGACCAGGGGCGAGTCCTACACGGCCGACACCGACCACAGTGGATGACCCGCTCCGCCAGAGCTCTGAGTGTGCGGTCACCACGAAACTCAGTTGCGCGCCAAGGTCGCTAACGGTGGGCGTGTATGTCGCCGAGATTGCGCCAGCTATGGGTGCGGCGACTGACCAGTCGGTTGAGCGCATCCATTGGTAGGTGAACGTCTGGGTGTCCTCGGTAGATGCCGGAACCCATGTGCCCGGATGCACCGTGAGTGTCTGCCCAACCTCCAGCGACGAGGTTGGGGACGCCGCAATCGTCGCGGCGACATCATTCGTGAAGGTCGCGAAAGGCTGTGCCGTCGCGACCAGCGCCACCGGCGCCTGGCGCGCCGTCACAGTCGCGCTCCCCGGTTCGAAGCCAGCGACGATGGCGTCGACCGTGACAACCAGCGACTGCGCCAGCTCGGCGGCGGATCCGGATGTGATGTAGCTCGGCGAATCCGTTCCAACTACCACGTCGCCGAGTTTCCATTCGTAGTGAAACTCCGGGTCGAGCCCGGTCCACTGGCCGGGCATGACCGTGTATCGAGTCGAACCGGCAGGTAGCCCCGCCGCGCTGGAGGTGACGACCATGGGCGCAGCAGGGGTCGACGCCGGACCGGAGGTGGGACTGACCGTGTTGGTTCCTGCGGCGTCCGAGACTGGGTGGCCAAGGCGCGACGCCGTAACAGTGGCTGAGAAATGATGCCCGATGTCGTTCGCGCCCACCTGATAGTGGCTCGTGGATGCGCCGGCCACGACGGCGCCATCCTCGAACCAGTGGTAGCTGAACAGCACCCCGGGCGTGTCCCACACTCCCGCCGCGACGTGCAGCACTGTGCCGGCATGAACCGAATTGTCCGATGAGGGCGAGATTGACGGAGGTGTGACGATGGTGGGAGCGACGTCCGTCAGCGTGACGAGGCCAACCACCGATGCGCTTTGGTAGACGCTCGAGAACCCGAAGGAACTCGCTTCGACACGCACAGTCAGTTGGGTTCCGACGTCCGCGAGCCGCGATCGGTATGTCGAGCTTGTCGAACCATAGATCGGATGCCCGTCCCGCAACCACTGGTAAGTGAGCACGGCACCCGGCCTCGCGTCGGCGGCCATCACCGTGTAGAGCGTGCCAACCTCGGTCGCCGTCTGCGCGATAGTCGGCAGCACCGAGAAACCAGGCTGCGACTGCAGCCAGGCCAGTTCGTAACCCTCATTGTCATAGTTGCCGATCGTTATTGACATGCTGCGGGGCTCGTAGCGCGCCAGCGGGTCGATGAACGTGAGTGTGTACGGTCCGTTCGGGATCACGGGCTTGCCAGCCACGCGTCCGAGAGTGATGGAGCCTTGCGAGTCCGTCGTTCCCGAGTACTGTAGCGTCGGCGTGAGCTGACTCTGCAACGTGACGCGCACGCCGCTGGCCCGCGCGGTGTCACCCGGCGTATACAGGGTGGTAGAGAACGCACCGGCGCTCTGCTTCGAGTAGAAGTAGTTGTCACCGGCATTCATCACGGTGTTTCCTACGCGGAATACCACCGCACCGGCGATAGGTCCACCGGTTCCGATGTAGCCACCGACCTGGACGGCATAGTGGGGGGTCACTTCAATCGCGTAATTGCCGGGAGCCAGCCCCGCAATCGACCACGCCCCCTTCGAATCGGTCTTAGTACCCTCGACGACGCGACTAACGTCGCCAGCGGCCGCGTTACCGTTCACGTCAAGTTGGGTCACCGGGACCGCGCCCACCGACGCGCCAATCATGGGAGCGTTGCCATAGTTCCAAGTCTGTAGTTGTGTCGTTCCGCGAATGCCGCCTGGATAGGAGAAGAACGAGATTCCCGCCGTTGCAACCTGACCCGCGGTGACCCATGTCCCGACGGCGCTGTCGAGATCGAGTCGGCCGCCCGAGAATACTGGAGCATAGATACCCGCAGGGGCGTAGAAGGCCAGCTTGTAGCTGCCGGGGGCTAGCGCTGGGAAGGTGTAGCGGCCCGTACTGCTCGTGGTGACATTCGCTTCGTCGTTCCAACTGGAGCCGTCGTACACAAACGCTTTAACTGTCGCGCCGCTCACGGGCTTGCCAGTCGGGCCGTTGACGAGGCCCTGAAGGGCGCCGCCGGGTGCGAGACTCATGCCGAGAGACGCGACCTCTCCGGCACCTGGTCCAACGACGAATGTCTGTGCGCGAGTGATCGCGGTCGCTCCGCCGAGGTATTGCGAGTACTGGGACGAACTGCTTGCCGGAACGACTGCGCGGAGTGTGTACGTCGCACCCAACTGCAACTGAGCCGACCCGCTGAACACGTATTGCCCTGTCGTTGTCGAGGCGACACCGTGCGGAGCCGGATCATTCTCGACCTCGACACCGTCGGTCACCTGCTCTGCGATAACCGTGACGCCAGCCACCGGTACTCCAGTGTTGCCGGTCACCGTGACGGTGAAGTCAACCCCGGTTGCGGCACTCGCCGGTGCCGCAACTCCCGCTGCTATCAGGGTGGCGAGCGCAACCGCAGCAACACCGGTTCCGGCGACGCGGCCGCGCGCGCCTTGCCGGAACCGGTGTTGCATCAGACTCACGGGAGTGTCGGACCGTTCACGGCAATGGTGGCCGGTGCGTATCCCGTTCTCGTTGCGGTGATGATGACGACCATCTGCCCATGGTCAGACAATGACGGCGTGTAGCTCAGGGTGCCTTGACCGGTTCCCGCGCCATCCGTTGATCCGCCTGACGAGACGAAGCCCCAGTCGTACGTGAGCGAGAGGCCGTCGACGCTCCACGATCCGTTCGAGATCGTGTAGACGTTGTTCAACACCGTGATCTTCGGCGCAACGAGCAACGCCGGCGCCGCCCCCAGCCCGATCGCGACCGTCGTGCTGTCCACCGTCACCGGCAGGTAGCCTGCGCGGCTCGCCGTCACTGCGACCGTTATTGCGTCGCCGTAGCTGTCCGGAGTTGCCGTCCAGGTGGTGCCCGTCACGGCCGGAATGACCGACGTTCCGCGGTACCAGACATAGGAGTACGTGAGGCCCGGCGTGTTCCAGACGCCCGGGGTCACGGTGAGCGCGACTCCGACCTTTGCGGTGCCACCTGCGGCGGTCAGCGCCGGCGGAACGAAGGTCGCGAGCGTCGGCGAGTACTGCACGTCCTGGGTCGCGGATGTCTCGGGCAGTGACGTGTATCCCGACTTCGTCGCAGTCACGACGACCTGCAACTGCTGGGTGACATCCGTTGCGACCGGCGTGTAGTGGGAGCTCGTTCCGCCCGAGATGTTCGCCCACGCGGCGCCGCTGTTCGCTCGACGCTGCCACTGGTACCTGAAGCCGATACCGGTCGTACCGTAGTCACCCGACGGAGTTGCCGTGAGCACCGTTCCCGGCATCACAGCCCCCGTGAAGCTCACAACGGGCGTCGTCGGCCCAGTTGTCGGTGGCACCGCGGTCGGGTTCGCAGCGAACACGCCTGGCAGAAGTGTGAAGCTCGAGGTGGTCATGATGGGCGACGCCGTGTAGTGCGACGACGATCCGGTGACCTTCACCTGAAGGTGCCTGCCGATGTAGCCGGTCGACGGCGTGAAGGTATCCTTCGTCGCACCCGTAATGGCCACTCCGTTGGAGTACCACTGGTAGGTCTGACTCATCTGCTGGTCCCATGGGGCAACCCCTGAGTCGTTCGACTTCGTGAGCGAGAGTTTCTGCCCGTAGCGCGATCCGACGATGGCTTCGGGGTTCACCGTCTGGTTCGCGCGCCCCTTCTGCGCCACCACGGATGAGCTGAAGCTCGTGTAACCGAGCGGGCTGAAGTCGAGTTGGGCGGAGATGTAGTCCGTCGACGTGGTACCGGTCGCGATGCCGCGCGGGAAGACCCGCGGGTTGGCGAGCGGCGTCCCCGCGTATGGCGCGCTGTTCACGAACCAGGTGACTACCGGTGCACTGGTTGCTGCGGCCTGCGAGACAACCGAGATCGCACCGGGCTGCAGCGTGAACGCGGTCGTCGAGGCCGTGATCGTCGGCTTGATGGTCACCTTCGGTAGCTGCGTTCCGATCTCGTAAATCCCGGAGTAGACCGGGGCCGAATCGGTGCTGCCCAACTTGTGTGCCGTCACCACGACGCGCAGCGATGTGAGCGGAGTGATCAGCGCATCCGTCGGGGTGAAGGTCGACGCGGTGCCGAGTGGGGCGGGCACATCAACCCAGTCACCCTCGACGCACCCGGACGGGACGCACGGCTGAGTCTGCCACTGGTAGCTCAGCGTGACTCCGGTCTGCGACCACTTGGGTGCGACAGCGGTGAGCTTCTGCCACACGCCTGCTTGCCCGCCAACCAGACCGCTGATGGTCGTCGCGCCCGATGACTGAATGGATGTCGCGGGGTTCACGCTCACCACGCCCGAGTACACCGTGGTGGCCGCATACCCCGACTTCTTGCCGACAATTGCGAGCGCGACCTGCGTGTATGCCGCCGCGTGGAGGACGACGCTGGACGTTGTCCCACCCGGAATGGGCGTGAACGTGCCGGGATCCGTTGGATCGACGCACGGTGTGGTTGTCGAGCAGCCGTACCACCGGTAGCTCACGGTGACACCCGCGGTGCCCCACGAGCCGCTGAGTGTGCTGGTGATCGTCTGGCCATCGGCCGGCGCTCCATGCAGTACAACGAACGGCGCAGCGGAGAACGGGCGCGCGGTGCCGGTACCGACGAGCAACGAGGAATTGCTCGTGCTCGCGTAGCGTCCCGAGACCGGCGTCTCGAGAACGCTGAGCTGCGCACCTTCCGGGTGCCCGGCCGAAGTCGCGACGTCGGCGGCGGCGACAGTGTAGGTGGATGCGGTCGCACCGGAGATCGCCAGGCCGTTGCGGTACCACTGGTAGTGGTAGCTGTCGGGCGTGGCCAGGAGCGCTGTTGGCTGGATCCAGTCTCCATGGGACACACTCAGGTGGTCACCGAAGGTCACCGCATCGCTTCCGCTGACCGGCGAACCGGTGGTGAGATCCGTTGCCTCTGGCGCAGTGTCGAAAATGAACGACGCTGTGCCCTTGACTGCGACAAGTGATGCGCTGTCGTGATTGTCGTAGCCGTCCTTGTGGGCGGTGACGACGACAGTGAGCGGGTCAAGCGCAGGCAGGGGCCCCGCGAGCGTCGAGGTGACCGAGTGCAGAGTCGATTTGGTTACTCCCCCGACGCTCCACAGGTAGGTGAAGGTCAGACCGGTGGTGTTCCACGATCCGGTCGACACCGAATAGGTGGTCACTCCGTTCAACGCCGTCGCCGTGATCACCGGTGATTTCGTGACCGCCAGAGTGGGGTGCGTCAGTACCGTGATGTCGTCGGATTGCGCGAAGTCACCGTCGGCGTAGCCGGCCTTGTGGGCGGTCACCTGCACCGACACTGACGTGCCGAGGTCCGCCTTTTGCACGACAATGCTGCTCGTTGTCGCACCGTTGCTCCACAGATACGTGTAGTTGAGTCCGGTCGC
>DASXNG010000275.1:0-9415 GCA_036495225.1 Galbitalea sp. | reverse complement strand
CGCGAGTACGGTCTTCAGCGTCACACGAGTCCCTTTCAGGATCGGCTCGCCGCCCACAACCTGAGGATCTCGCACGATGCGATCTGGGTAGTTCATAGTCCAGACTATTTTAGCGCCACCGGCCGTTTAGTCGATGGACGGCGGTGGCTGGTGACATCAGGGCACTGATCTCGACCCGGTAGCTACCCAGTTGCTACCCGAATCCGAGAAACGACAAAAACATTCGGAAATCGTTGCGCTAACTCTCGGTTCGGGACCGAGGGGTCGGAGGTTCGAATCCTCTCGCCCCGACCAATAAAATTCAACAGTACATCGCCAAAGTGGCCCTGGAAGCAGGGCTATTTGTTTGTACGGGCGCGATGTCAGGACCTTCCGGGAAGTGTTACCAGGCGGGGGGAGGCTTCGCCTCAGTTGCCCATCTGGTCGCCAGAGTGTTACCGAAAAGCTACCATCCTGCCGCAAGGTGGTAACACGTGACAGAAGCCGCGAAAGTTCATCAGTTTCGGCCCAGTGACATCGCGCGAGTCTGCCAAACCCTGAAGTGTTCGCGAGCGCAGCTCGCTGGCAAACTCGGCGTCTCGCGGGCGTGCGTGTCTCGATGGGAAAACGGTTCGCGTGCGCCGCAACAGGCCGATGCCGCGCGACTGCGCTCCTGGCTGGGCAAGGACACAGGCTCGGTTGTCGATGTGTTTGATCTGCGATCGAAGCTGGGGATGACGCAGCGCGTGTTTGGTGCGCAGTTCGGCGTCTCGCGACAGCAGGTGCAGAAATGGGAGCTCATAGCGACGGGTCATCAGCTGAAAAAAGAGCATCGCGCCGGGACGGCTGATCGGGAGATAGCCAATCTCGTCGACGACGAGCAGTGCCGGATGCGTCAGCACCTTCAGGCGCGCCTGGAATCGACCGGCGGCCTACGCTTCCTCGAGCGAGGTAAGCAGATCGGCCAGCGTGCCGTAATAGACGCGACGGCCGCTCTGCGCGGCCGCAATGGCGAGACCTAATCGCCAGATGGGTCTTGCCCACGCCAGGCGGCCCGAGGAAGACGACGTTTTCGCGGCGCTCGACGAAGCCGAGCTCGTGCAGGCTCTCGATCTGCTCGCGGCGGAGCGACGGCTGGAAGGAGAAAACAAACTCCGTGAGCCATTTGATGGCGGGGAGTCGGCTGGAGCGCATCGCCGCTTGGAGGCGCCGATTGTTTCGGAGCTGAATCTGGGCGTCGAGCCGCTGCTCGATCGCGTCCGGCGCAGTCAGCGTCGCGCCATCGACGCCCTGCAGGATCGCATCCAGCGCTTCGAGGGCACCGGCATGCGGAGGTCGGCCAGCATCTGGCGCAGGCGGTCGCGACGAGACGGCGGTCGCGACGAGACGGCGGGGTGATCTTCATGCGAGGCCTCCGGTCAGGCGCGCATACACGCTCAGGGCGCGCTTCTCGACTGCGACCACGGCCCGCGGCGGAGGGCTGATGAGGGATCGTTTCGCCCGGTTCTGGACGCGACCCGCCGCCGAGCAGGCCCCCCTCAACTGCGGGCCCCGCGCAGGCGGCCGTCGGGATGAGCGGCTGTCACCGACGCTGACAGCCATAATGTCTACACTGGGAGTTACACACGTCCCCGACGACTGAGGGCGGAACACGGCGGGGACGTTGGCAGAGCGAAATCGTGCTTCTTCCAGGCACACGAAACCGATCTCTTCGCGCAGGGCACGGTATTCCGTTGCAAGCCACGGCATTTGGGGACGGTGACGCGCAAACCGACCGCGCCGGACGTTCGTGTGTAACCAGGGGTACGACCGCCCACCTGTGAAATTCGCTTGAGAAACGAGCAAGAACACCTAGCCCTTACGACAAACGAACGTGGCATGCACCGTGCTCCCCGCTGAAGACGTCGACCGCGAGGATGGCGAAATAGCGAGGGCCCCCAAATGTGCATCGTCGTTCAGTGGTTCACGCGAGGAACGGTATTGGCCGCGATCCTGCTGCTTCTCAATGGCCCCGTCTCGGCGCAAACAGCGCCACCGCCCGATTCCCTGACGCAACAGCCGGACAGCGCCGCGCCGACGTCGCCATTGGCCATTCACGTCGGCGACGCCGACTTGTTGATCGGGGGGTTCATCGATGCCACCGCGATCCGTCGCGATGCGAACACCAGCAGCGGCCTCGGGACATCGTTCGGCACCATCCCGTTCGGCAATACGGTCCAGGGCCACATGAACGATACGCAGTTCTCGGCGCAGAACTCGCGGCTCACGCTCGAGGCGACCGCCACGCACGGTGGGGCCGATCTGAAGGCCGCGCTGGAAGTCGACTTCCTCGGCCAGGCGCCGAACGGCCTCAGCGTCACGACCAATTCCAACACGTTGCGGATGCGTGTCTTCTGGGGTCAGTTTCGGTTCGGCGGATTCGAGTTCCTCGCCGGTCAAGCGTGGAGCCTGATGACGCCGAATCGCAACCGGCTGTCGCCCGAGACCGCTGACGTGTTCTTCAGCCAGACGGTCGATCCGAACTACCAGCCGGGACTGACGTGGGGACGGACGATGCAGTTTCGGCTGACCACCCATCCCAGCGACATCGTGACCGCCGCGGTCTCGATCGAAAACCCGGATCAATACGTCGGCAGCGGCGTCAAATTGCCCGCGGCATTTCCGTCCGGCGAGGTCGATGCCGGCTCCTCGGCCAACGATGTGCCGAATCCGTTTCCCGACATCATCGGCAAAGTGGCGCTTGACCCGAAGACCGGCCGCACGCATCAGCACATCGAAGGGGCCGTTCTTGTGCGCAGCTTCAAGACCTACAACCTCGCGACCGACTCGACGTTCAAGAAAACGGCGACCGGCGGCGCCGTGAACGTCGCGCTCGAACCGGCGCCCTTGGTTCGGGTGGTGGCCACTGGCTTCTGGAGTTCCGGCGGCGGCCGCTATCTCGCCAACACGAACCTCCCGGACTTTATCGTGAACCCGGACGCGAGCCTCACGCTCGTGAACACGCGGTCGTACTTGATCGGCACGGAGATTCAGGCCGCCAGCAAGACGAACCTGTACGGCTATTACAGTGAGGCCCGCGCCGATCGCGCCGTGACCAGCGACGTCGACGGCAGCGCGATCGGATTCGGTGTGCCGGGTTCGACGACCGCGAACGAACGAGTCGGCGAAGCCACGGCAGGCGTCACCCAGACGTTGTTTCGCGATCCGAAGATCGGCGGCATCCAGTTCATGGTGCAGTACTCGCACGTCCGGCGCACGCCGTTCTCGGTACCGGCGGGCACGCCGGCCGACGCGGCGGTGAACATGCTCTACATGAACGTCCGGTATTTCCTGCCGTGACCAGATGCAGTCCGCCGAACAGATCCGCGATGAGGCGAGCGCCCGAGACTAGAGCGGTTCTCCAACGTCGGTCCAAAAAACGAGGAGGATAGACGCATGACCACCTTGACGAGTCGACGCGTCACGCTCACCTGCGGAGTGCTCGCGATTTTCGCGTGCGTCGCTGGCGCGCTTTTCGCTCAGGAGCACGCGGGACCGCACTGGGGCTACAACGGCGCGGAGGGTCCAACTCACTGGGGCGCACTCGATCCGAGCTTCGCCATGTGTCAGCAGGGCCAACATCAATCCCCGATCGACATCCGTGCGCCGAAGCTCTCGGATCTTCCCGCGATTCAGTTCGCCTACCGCGCCACACCGCTCCACATCGTCAACAACGGGCATACGATCGAGGTGAATTACGCGCCCGGCAGCTTCATCACTGTCGGCGGCACGCGCTACGAGTTGAAGCAGTTCCACTTCCACCACCCGAGCGAGGAAAAGATCAACGGCCGGGCCTATGCGATGGAGTTGCATCTGGTGCACGCCGCTGCAGATGGTCGACTCGCGGTGGTCGCGGTGCTGCTCGACGCGGGCCGTGCGAACTCGGCCTTCGCGACGGTGTGGCAGCACCTGCCGTCGAAAGAAGGGCCGGAGCAGATGTTAGATGACGTGCAGGTAGATGCGACCGGACTGCTTCCCGCCGACCGCGGCTACTTTAGCGTCACCGGATCGCTCACCACGCCGCCCTGCAGCGAGAACGTGACGTGGTTTGTGCTGAAGACGCCCGTGGCCATCTCTCCGGAACAGGTCGCCGCATTTACCGCGATCTACCCGGCCGACGCCAGGCCGACACAACCGCTCCACGGCCGCACAGTGCTGGCGTCGAAGTAAAGGGCGCCACTACTTTGCGTCGATTGATCGCGCCCGGACCCGAAGAAGCCGGAAGGGTGCGGTCGTCGGCACACTCACCACGAACAAGCGGTCATGTTGTGGCACGCCTGATCGCCCTCAAGATCCGCAAAACCCGGCCAGAACTCGCGCGATCAAACTGCTTCACGGCCGCAACCTGATAAGCGATCACCGCTGAAGCGCAGAAAGTCTGTCCCGCGCGTCCCGTTCCGTCCCGCGTCGTCGCGATCGTTACACTGACGGTTACACAAACAGGCGCTTGCCAGCCACGCCCGACAAACTCCACGGCTCGGGCAGATCGATCGATTGCACGAGGAGGAGGGGCTCCGAGCCGGACGGCAGCTGTATCGCGAAGAGGGCAAGAACCGCTGCCGGAAGGATGAGTCTCATTCGAATCGCAAGGCCTCGATGGGATCGAGTCGGGCGGCCTTTCGAGCGGGATAGTAGCCAAAGAACATCCCGATGGCTGCCGAGCAGCCGAACGCGAGCAGGATGGCATCTGAGGAGACGTGCGTCGGCCATTGGAACGCATTCGCTATTGCGTTCGCTCCCATGGTCCCCAGCCCGATTCCGATGCCGCCGCCGATGAGGCTGAGCATCACCGCTTCCGCGAGGAACTGACGGAGGACGTCGCGCCCACGCGCGCCAACCGCTTGTCGCAACCCGATCTCCCGCGTCCGCTCGGTGACTGAGACCAGCATGATATTCATGATCCCGATGCCGCCGACGATCAGCGACACCGAGGCGACCGCCGCGAGCAAGGCCTCCATGGTCTGCGTGGACTGCTTGACGGCCTCGGCGATCTCGGTGGGATGCCTTAGATTGAAGTCGTCATCCGTGCCCGGACGAATGTGATGGCGCTCACGGATCAATGCGGTGATCTCGTCCTCGGCCTGAGCCACCGCACTCGCCGACACGGCACTGCACATGATGTCGTCGAGGAACACCTGGCCTTTGATTTTCTTCATCACCGTCGTGTACGGCATCAGGAACTGGTCGTCCTGATCTTGGCCGACCGCTGATTGGCCCTTCACTTCGAGGACGCCGACCACGACACAGGGTTCGTTGTTGACGCGAATCGTTTCGCCCACGGGATCTTGTTCGGCAAAGAGCTGGTCGACGACCGTCTGCCCCAGGACACACACGTTGTTGGCGTGGCTCACATCGACGTCGGTATACATTCCACCCCGCACGACGTTCCAGTTCTTCAATGCCAGATATTCCGGCGCGACGCCCCGCACCGGTGTGCTCCAGTTCTGGTTCCCGTAGACGACCTGCACTCGCGTGTCGGCTTGTGGCGTCACGTTCGTCACGAGTGGAATGTGCTCCGTGATCGCCTCAAAATCACCGAGTGTGAGCCTGGGAGTGCCGAGGGTGCCCGTGCGGACCCCGGATCGGTTGATGCTGCCGGCTTCGACCCAAATCATGTTCGCGCCGATGTTCGTGATCGCCCGCGCGACGCTCGCCGAGGCACCCTCACCGATGGCGACCACGCAAATGACGGCGCCCACACCGATGATGATCCCGAGCATCGTCAGCGCTGTCCGCATCAGATTCTGTCGGAGGGCTTTGAATGCCAGACGCGGAATCATCAGGAGATTCATCCCGTCCCAATGCTACTCCGGCGGCGATTAAGGGAGCGTGAACCGTGAACGAATGGGCGGAGTTCACTGGTTGCGAACCGGATGCGTGCGGCGTAGAAATGTCATCCCGCGCCCTGTTTCGTCCCGTGCTGGCCGATCGTTACACTGGCGGTTACACTCGCAGGGAATTCTCACGTCATGCGACCGCCAGCTGTTTCCGTCAGGCTGGGATGATCGAGTGCTCCGAATGGACGAAAGCGACCAGAAAAACGGAACACTCAAGAGTATCGATTGTCGTGATTTGCGCCAGTTCCGACAGGCAAGCAGCCGCATTCAGTCTCGCGACGTTGCCGCAAGGCGCCGAACGCCTCCGGAGAACGCCGACAAGCTCACGTCGGACAGAATAGAGGCAGCTGAATTAAGTCAGCTGCCGATCGAATGTGGCGAGTGGAGACCGTGCGTCAGTGAATCTAGTTCGTCCGCCAGGGTGAAACGCCGCCCCATCCGGTCAGCGCCTGACGCGCCCACTCCGTCGACTTGTCGGTATGACAACTCGTACAGGGATTGGGAATTTTGTATTTGTCTGTCATTTCCGGAGTGATGAATCTGAACGTGTGCGCGTGGACGGATGTGCCCGCTGGCCCTTCGGTCTCGATCGCGGGCATGTGGCAGGCCACGCACTGACTGCCGGCGCTGCCGTCCTTATGATGCGTGTGCTCTTCGAGCGTCGAGGCACGCGGTCCGTTCGGCGATCGCGGTCCGTGGCATTGCACACACAAAGTGTCGACGGGCTTTCGCAGTTGCGCGTAATTGTCGGTCCCGTGCACATCGTGGCAATCGAAGCAGGTGACGCCCCGCCGGTACATCACGCTCTGCACGAAGTCGTTGCCCTGCATGCGGTTCTTGTGCGCCGTGCCCTCAGGGTAATAGAGGAAGTTGGTCGGTTCTCCAAGCGTGTGTTCCTCGAGCTTCCAGAAATCCGCGAGCTTGAGACCGACGTTGTACCCGACGGGCCAATCGTAGTACTTGCCCTCGATCGGGTTCGAGCGCGGTTGCCCTTGTGAATGGCACTGGATACACGTGTCGCTGGCAGCAACATAGTCCATGTGAGCCGGATTAAGTGTATTGGCGCGTGCGGGATGAGTGGCGTGCTCGCTGCCGGGACCGTGGCACCGCTCGCACCCGACGTTCCATTCGGCCACTTGCTTGGTCTGAATGTTGTAGCCGACCGAATGGCAGCCATCGCACAGAGGGCCGGTGGGGCGGTGCATATTGTCCGGAGGATAGAACGCGGCCCACCAGTCGCCTCCTGTGGGAGGGACCATGTACTTGCTCCACTTCTTATTCTTGACCTCCCACTGCGCGGGCAAGGGAAAGTAGTCATCGCCGATTTTCGTGAAGTAACGCTGCTTCCACAGACTCCCGTAGACGAATGCGACCTGGTCCAGTGAGAATGTCGAGACGTTATTGGTGGCCAGGTCGGGGATGATGGCATCCGGGTGCTGGTGCGGATCGCGCACAACGTTGGCCATGGGCGTCTTCTGCCAGTGCTCGTAGACTTGCGCGTGACAGGTCTGGCACGCCTGCGAGCCGACGTAATGCGAGGAGGTGGCGGTCTGCGCCTGCTGAGCGCGCCCCGATCCTGTGAGAGGGCGAAGACCTCGAACGAACAGGACCAGCTTCCACGTGTCATCTACTTGCGCGTGTTGTGGCGCGCTCCAGGCAGGCATCCCTGTCAATGCGACGCCATTCTCGATGATGTAGTGGATCTCGCCGTCGGTGAGATTCTGCGTTTGCGTCGAGTGAAGGTCTGGCACGCGCGGATACAGCGACTGACCGACAGGCGTCACGCCCGTGCCATCGCGCCCGTGACACGGCTGGCAGCGAGCCATATAGTCGTCGCGGGCCTCCTGAAGGTTTTCCGGCGTAGCTTCCACGGGATTCGTCGCGGTTCGCGCCTCCGTGGGGATCGAGAGATTTCGCGCGGCGCGAGCGACCACCGTCTCGATGCGGGACGGTTCGCTGGTCGCTTGGAAGCCCCGGCGGACCAAGATGACTCCAAAGAGCGCGCCGGCGGCTGCTGCGAGGAGCAATCCGAGAACAAATCCTTTCCACGCTTTCATGTTCCGTCCTCTCTGCAAGCGCGAAGCCCTACTACTTCATCGTCAACCCGTTGCATCGCGCCTTTCTGACACGACGGTATGGATTGCCATCGCATGCCCTCGACCCCGCATGCACTACTTGGTCGCGCGCGGCGGTTCGGCCCCAACCCCGTTTTTGTTGGCCTTGACATCCTTCACCCATTCACGGACTTCGCGGCGATTTTCATTGCGGCCTACCGTCAGGGCTCTTTGGGGCGGCTCATCGAACAGCTCAATGAGTGCCGTCTGCCAGAGCCGGTAGAGAGGCGGACGATGGGACACGGACAACCGGATTCTAGGTCGTGGGACATGAACAAGGCATGACGAGCCGTCGTGCTCAATCAGAGCGGCACCCCAAGTCCATGCGGTGTCCTCAAGGTGTAAGATGCGTATCGTGCGTGTACGTCTCCAACGGATCTTCGCGGCGATGTTACTGACCGTGTGCATCGGCGCACCCGCGTTGGAGATGTTCGACCATTGGGATCACACGCTCGAAGACGGTAACGACACTGAGAGCAATCTGGTTGTAGCCGTGCTCTGTGTCGGGGTCGGATTTATCGTCGCAGCCGCGGTCATCCGTCGCGTGCGAGTTCCACTGGAGAGCGTGTTCCTACATGCCGGCATCAGCGTGGTGACCGGAGCCCTAGAACTAGCGATCATTTCGCCAACTCCGTACGCCAGCCCGCCCGCGCTCCCGCGCGTTTAGCTTCTCCACGCTCAAGACTCACTCACGGTGCCCAGTCGTTGTGTGTGCGTACGGCATGCACGAGTGATTTGGATATGGCTCAATCGAACGTACGGAGTCGCGTGGTGAATATGAGTCCGAAACAACTGCTTGTTGTTGCTGTCATCGCATTGACGCCTGCATCGGTGTTCGCGCAGACGCCAACCGGGGTCATCGAAGGAACGGTCACCGACTCAACGGGCGGCGTGTTGGCCCACGCGACCGTTCACGTGCGCGAAGCCGACACGAACCAGACACGCACCGGCACCACAGACAGCGCCGGAACGTTTCGGCTTCCGCAGCTGCCGGTCGGCACCTACCGGCTTCAAGTGACATTTCCCGCGTTTACCGATTTCGTTCAAGACGGCACGGTGCTCACCATTGGGCAGACGGTGCATCTCGCGATTGCGCTCAAGTTGGCTGGAGTCGGCCAAACCGTCGCTGTCAACGGCCAATCGCCGCCGCTTGACATCCGGCAGACCGCCGCCACGACCACGGTCGATAACGAGCGGATCGAAGAACTGCCCGTGCAGAGCCGCGACTACTTGCACTTCGTCTTGTTAGCGCCGGGTGTCGTCTCGGCTCAACCCGCTGGTGCTGCGTCGCAGGCGAAATCGCCCCTGCCGGATAGCGGGTTCAGCTTCGCCGGGTTGCGCCCGCGGAGCAACATGCTGACGATAGACGGACTGGACAACAACGATCGCTACAGTGGCACCAGCCGTGTCGAACTATCACTCGAAACCGTGCGGGAGTTTCAAGTC
>DASXNG010000274.1:0-7208 GCA_036495225.1 Galbitalea sp. | reverse complement strand
CTCGCGAGCACGCGCAGGGTGTGTGCACGGTCTGCCGCGCTGATGCCGGTGGAGAGTCGATCCGCGGCATCCACGGTTACTGTGTATGCGGTGCCGAGCGGGTCCTGGTTGTCGAGCACCATGAGCGGCAGCTCGAGGCGGTCGGCGATCTCGTTCGTCATGGGGGCGCAGATGAACCCGGACGTGTGCCGGATCGTCCAGGCCAGCCACTCCTGCGTTGCGAACTGGGCGGCGAGAATGACGTCGCCCTCATTCTCGCGGCTCTCGTTGTCTGCAACGATGATGGGCTTGCCTTCCGCGAGTGCGGCGATGGCAGTTGGGATGTCAGCGAGACTCATGACCCGCTCCTTTCATTCAACGCAAAACCGATCGTGCGAGCGGGTTGCGCAGGGATTTCCTCGGCACCGAGGCCCAGCAGTCGCTGCACCTGCCTTGCGAGGATGTCTGTTTCGATGTTCACGGCGTCGCCCTCTTCGAGCGTGCCGAGTGTCGTGGCTTCGAGTGTCTCCGGGATCAGCGAGACCTCGAACCAGTCGTCGCCGACAGCGCTGACAGTCAGCGAGACGCCGTCGATGGCGATTGAGCCCTTGCGTGTGACAAGAGATGCGAGCTCGGGGGCGAGCGTGAACCTCAGCACGCGCCAGGCGCTGCCGTTGCTCAGGCTCTGCAACCGGCTGGTGCCGTCGATGTGGCCCTGCACGATGTGTCCGCCGATGCGGTCGCCGACCTTGGCTGCGCGCTCGAGGTTGACCTGTCTGCCGACACGGATGTCACCGAGCGTGCTCATCGCGATCGACTCGGCCATGACATCCGCCGTGAACCAGTCATCGCCCTGTTCCACGACGGTGAGGCACACGCCGCCGACCGAGATCGAGTCACCGTGTTTCGCGTCCGACACCGCGATCGGTCCCCTGATCGTGATGCGGGCGGCGTCTGCGGTGGGCTCCCAGCGGATGACCTCACCCTTTTCTTCGATGATTCCGGTGAACATGGTTACTCGCTTTCTTGCGTGATGTCGTTGGTCGAGTAGTCCGCGCGCGGATGTGTCGAGACCGGCCGCGCGGAGATGAAGAGGTCGTTGCCGAGCTGTTCGACGCTCCGGATGTGTAGTTTGTGAATGTTGGGCATGCTGCTCGCGCCGATGTCGCTGATCGCCAGCTTCGGTCCGCCGAGCAGAGCTGGAGCCAGGTAGATCGCGAACTCGTCGACCAGACCGGCAGCGATGAGCGCGCTCTCGAGGATCGGGCCGCCCTCGACATACAGGCGACGGATGCCGCGGTGGAACAACTCTTTGAGCGCGGCGTCGAGGTTGCGGGTCTGCAGCTCGATGAAACCGGCCGGGTTGCGGCGCGCTTGAGCGTCCGCGGGAACCGGTCGCTCGCCAATGACTACAGCAACCGGCTGGTGGGGGAGCAGTTCGCCGGCATCCCCGCGTGCGGTCAGGGACGGGTCATCCGCAAGCAGTGTTCCGGTGCCGACGAGAACCGCGTCGCTGGCCTCGCGCTGCTCGTGCACGCGCTGGCGTGCCGCGGTGCCGGTGATCCACTGGCTGGTGCCGTCCGCCGCGGCGGTGCGTCCGTCGAGGGTGGACGCCCATTTCAGCGTGACGTACGGCCTTCTCAGCTCGGTTGCCGTGAGCCACTTGTGTTGGAACTCCTGCGCTTCGTGCTGCAGCACGCCGCCGGTAACGGTAACTCCGGCCTGGGCGAGGCGCTCGGCCCCGCCGCCCTCCCGCGGACCGGGGTCCTTGGTCGCGAAGAACACCTCTGCGATGCCGGCCTCGATCAGCGCGACCGAGCACGGGCCGGTGTGGCCGGTGTGGTTGCACGGCTCGAGGGTGACGACGGCGGTAAGGCCGCGGGCATCGGGGTGGCCATTTCTCTCAGGGAGGTGGCTCAGGGCATCAACTTCTGCGTGGGGTGTGCCGACGCCGCGATGCCAGCCCTCGGCAACGATCGCACCGCTCTCGTCGAGGAGGACGCATCCGACCTGGGGGTTTTCGCCCGTCGCCGGACCGCGGGACGCAAGGTCGAGGGCGTGGCGCATCGCCTGCTCGACTGCTGGTCGCTCGATCATCCGGTCCTCAATCCTGAGGCCCCGGGGGTTTGTCGGTCTTAGCCGATCGGGGTCGCGACGTCGTGTGAGGGCGTCGAAAACCCTGTGCTGCCTCCCATCCGGACTTTAACCGTCGGTCCCGGAATTTCACCGAGTCAACCGCGGGCTTTCGCCTCTGGCTCGTGGACTATCACCACCGGTTCGGATTCTCACCGACCCCGGAGCACGCTCATATGCTACCAACGCGGGGTCGGCGGAGGGTATTCCCGGCGACTTGTGACGTCACTCGGGGTGCTTTGCTGCCTCGAGAGATTGCGACGGCGGTGTGCATTCCGGGGCGTCCTTTGCGCATAACTCATGCAGGGTTTCGGATGCGCGGCCTGCGCCCTTGAGAATTCGGGGCGGCCAGCGGTGCGCGCCGAATTCTGCCTGAGTTATGCGCAAGAGCGCGAGCGTGCGGCATTGGGCGAACTTATGTTGTGCTTGTGGTGGTGCCTGCGATCGGGTGCGACCTTTGCGCATAACTCAGGCAGAACTGTCGGCGCCCCAGTTGCGAGCTTGAGATTGCGGGGCTCTTCCGGCTCCGGCCGAGATCCTGCCTGAGTTGTGCACAAGGGCACCGCCGCGCGGAGTCATCCACAGATGTCGCGCGGCCGATAAAGCGCGGGATGCGTCGTTGCAAGCTCGACGGATGACTTGGGCAGAAGTGTTCGATACCGCGCAGGTGCGCGTAGCGCACCGCGACCTACTGATTGCGCACGGCGCGACGGGACGGATGCTCACTACAGCAGTCAAAGGGGGCTACCTCATCCGCGCCCGGCGCGATCACTACCTGCTGCCGACTGAGTCCCGACAGTTGGTCGCCGCCGTCAGGGTTGGTGGCCGACTCGACTGCGTCTCGGCGCTCGCCGCAGACGGACTTTTCGCGTTCGATGACTTCTGGACCCACATCCGTCTCGACCATGAAATGTCACGACTGCGCAGTCCTAGGAGTCGATTCCTGCCGCTCAACGAATACACTCGCGACGGCGTCGACCTGCATTGGTGGCCAACCATCAACGACGAGGGTTCCAACCCGTATTCGGTGAGTCGCGAGGACGCACTCCTCGCATCCCTTCGATGCCAACATCCGTGGCATGCGCTCGCTTCCATCGACAACGCCATTCATGAGCAGAAGCTGACCCTGCCGGCCGCGAGGGCGCTGTTCGACCACGCTCCAGAACGCGTGCAGCACCTACGTGAGCGAATCGATGGGCGAGCGGAGGCGGGGCAGGAGACCGTGCTGCGCATGATCGCGCTTGAGGCGGGCCTCGACTTCGATCTCCAAGTCGATGTCGAGGGAGTGGGAACGGTCGACATCATCGTCGAGGGATGCCTCGCCCTTGAGGCCGACAGCCGTCTCGCCCATGATGGTTGGCAGCACCACGTCGCCGATCGTCACCGCGATCTCGAGTTGGGGAGCCAACACATCGTGAGTCTGCGTCCCGCCTACCAACACACCATGTTCGAGCCGGACCTGGTGCGGGCGTCCATTCTCGGACTCCTGGACCAGAACCGGCACTACCGCCGCTCGTTCAGCTGAGCTCCCGGGTGCCCTTCTCAACGCTCGTTTGCCAATGCGCATAACTCAGGCAGGATTTCTGGCAGGGATGCGCGAGCCCCGCAATTTCGCGGCGCGCGGCTCAGGCAGCAAACTCCTGCCTGAGTTATGCGCACGGAGCATCGCGGCGAGGGGGTGAGGCAACACGAAGAAACGTTGGGCGCGGGAGTTGCGCCGCCGCGGCTCCAACCACTTGACTGTGGTGTCCGCACCATCCGGGGCGGCATGTACCCAACACATGTACTCAACGAAGGAATTCAATGACGAACACCGAACCGCCCGTCGCTCCGCCCGTTGCTCCACCAGTCGCGCTCAGCGAGCCGTCGCTGTCGCAGCCGTACTACGGCGCGTCGCTCCCTGTCGCGTTCAAGCGCTTTTGGCAGAAGTACGCCACCTTCAGCGGGCGCGCCAGCCGTAGCGAGTACTGGTGGTGGGCTTTGGTCAATGTCATCGTCGTCATTGTCTTTCAGATCATCGGTTCTATCGCGGGCGGACTCTACGTCGCCAGCCCCGACTCCGTGACGCCGGTACCCGGTCCGGGCTATGGGATCTACGTGACGCTCGCCGTCATCTGGGGTCTCGCGACCATCGTGCCGAGCCTGGCGCTCGTCTGGCGTCGTCTGCACGACACCAATCGCAGCGGTGGGTTCTACTTCCTCGCGCTGATTCCGCTCGCTGGGCCGATCATCGTCTTGGTCTTCGTCTTGCTGGGCTCCGACCCGGCAGGCGCTCGCTTCGACAAGTAGCGCACCAACGCGGGGACGCGGCCAACGGCGGTCGCGTCCCCGCTGCTTTTAACGTCCGACCAACCCGGGCAGCTCGCTGAGCGAGCGGATGACGGGGACGGATGACTCCGCCGCCTGAGCCAGCTCCGAAGAGGTAGCCGCACCAACGCGGTCGAGCCACACTCCCTTGAGTCCAGCCCCCGCCGCGCCGAGGGCATCCGTCGCGAGGCGATCGCCAACGTACAGGGCAGACGCTGGAGCAACGTCAAACACCGAGCACGCGTGCAGGAAGATGCTCGGGTCGGGTTTCACCGCCCCGAAGTCTCCCGACGTAATGATGTGCGAGAAGTATGGCGCGAGGCCGAGAACATCCAGTTTGGGTTGTTGGAAATGTGTCACCCCGTTCGTGATGACACCGAGCCCGAGTCCCGACAGCGCGGAGAGCGTGGGCAGCGTGTCGTCGTACAGCGTCCATGCTGCGCGGTAGTGCTCCAGGTACTCCTCGAACCATTCCTCGGCGGCGAGGTTGGTGGGAAACGTGACGCCGTACGGTGACATGAAGTCACGGGCGCGCGCGTGCCGCTGGCCGAGGTAGGTGAGCTCGCCGGCGAGGTATCGGGAGTAGTGCCGCTCCTCGAGCTCGGTCCAGCGTGCCGCCTCTGACTCGGGGTCGAACGAAATGTCGAGCGTGCGCAGGTGCGAGAGCACGCCATCATCCACGGCCTTGCGATGAGCGAAAAGGGTATCGTCAAGGTCGAACAGCACGACGGAGATCACACCACCATCCTGATGGAGTTTTTGTGACGACAAGACCACACGTCGACGGTAGCGCCGGTGATGTCGACTATGCGCCGCTCGCTTCGCACTACTCGAGCTACCGCAGGCCAGACCCGCGAATCGAGGCCGCGATTCAGGATGCGCTGGGCGACGCCCGTACGGTACTGAACGTGGGCGCCGGCGCCGGTTCGTACGAACCTGTCGATCGCGAGATGACCGCGGTCGAGCCATCCGCTTCCATGCGCGCACAGCGGCCCGCGGGACGCGAGGCGATCGACGCGACTGCCGAATCGCTCCCGTTCGACGACGACAGTTTTGGCGCGTCGATGTCGACGTTCTCTGTGCATCAGTGGCCGGACCTCGAGGCCGGTCTCGCCAACATGCGGCGTGTGACACGGGGTCCTGTCGTTATTTTGACCTGCGATCCCGCGCGACTCGAGACCTTCTGGCTCAACGACTACGCGCCCGAGGTGCTGAGTACCGAGGCGCGACGTTATCCCGCGATCGATCGCATCGCTGACGCTCTTGGCGGCGACGTGGAGGTCAGAGTCGTCGAGGTACCGCTCGACTGCAGCGATGGATTCAACCAGGCGTATTACGGCCGGCCGGAGGCGTTGCTCGACCCGGCGGCTCGCGCGTCGAACTCGGCCTGGAGTTTCGTACCTCAAGCTGTCGTCGACCGCTTCACTCGACAGCTCAGCCGCGATCTGGACTCCGGCGTCTGGGATGAGAAGTACGGCTACCTTCGCACCCAGCCGACGTTCGACGGCGCGCTGAGGCTGGTCATCGGCCGCAGGCTCTAGCGAACCCTACGACCGTCGCAGCAGCCCGATTGCTTCGTGAACGTCGTGCAGCTTGGGCGCCGCGATCGCGTCTGCACGCGTCGCGTTCTCAGAGAGGATGCGATCCAGCTCGGCCGGATCGTCGAGGAGCTCCAGCGCGCGAGCACGCATCGGCTCGAAGGTTGCGACGACCGCATCCGCCACCGTGGTCTTCAGGTCGCCGTAGCCCTTGCCCTCGAACGAGACCTCGAGATCGGTGACGGATGTTCCGGTGAACGCCGACAGGATCGTCAGCAGGTTCGAGACACCCGGCTTCTCGCCGCGGTCGAAGCGAATGGACCGGTCGTCGTCGGTCACCGCCGACTTGATCTTCTTCGCGGTCTTGGACGGTTCATCCAGCATCCACACGACACCAGAATCGGATGCCGCGGACTTGCTCATCTTCAACGTCGGATTCTGCAGGTCGTAGATGCGCGCGGTCTCCTTCATGATGACCGGCTGTGGCACGACGAAGGTGTCGCCGAAGCGCGAGTTGAACCGCATGGCGAGGTCGCGTGTGAGCTCTACGTGCTGCTTCTGGTCGTCGCCGACCGGAACTGCAACGGTGTCATAGAGCAGGATGTCTGCTGCCATGAGCATCGGGTAGGCGAACAGCCCGACGGAAGCCGAGTCCGTGCCGGTCTTCGCCGCCTTGTCTTTGAACTGGGTCATGCGACTGGCCTCGCCGAACCCGGTGATCGTGTTGAGGATCCACGCGAGCTCGCTGTGGGCGGCGACGTGCGACTGCACGAACAGGATCGACTTCGCCGGGTCGATGCCCGCGGCGATGTACTGTGCCGCCGTCTTGCGGGTCTGCTCGGCGAGCAGCTTCGGGTCTTGCGGCACCGTCAGCGCGTGCAGGTCGACAACGCAGAAGATCGCGTCATTCGTCTCCTGCATGTCACGCCACTGCAGGAGTGCTCCGATGTAGTTGCCGATCTGGAGAGAGTCGGCGGATGGCTGCATACCGGAGAAGAGGCGTGGCTTGGTGCTCATGGGTGCAAGTCTTTCAGATCACGACGGGGGAGCGAGTTGGGTGCTCTTGTAGTTGGTTGAGTAGTGCCGCGCAGCGACACGTAGCGAAACCGAGGCTCGAGCGTTCCGAAATCCAAAAAGCAGCATGGACTGGATTCGTGTTGTCCGGTTTCGCAGAAACGTGGCCGCTTGCGGACCGCCCCACGTTCAGCCGGAGATATTGGGTGTTTCGCACGTTCAACAGGAGATTTTCGG
>DASXNG010000273.1:0-9484 GCA_036495225.1 Galbitalea sp. | reverse complement strand
TCCGTCTTCCGCGGGCAGCCGCCAGGACCCGCCGTACATGCCGTCGGATTCGTACAGGCGCACATACCGGGCCGCCGCGCGTTCCTTCTCCCCGCGTTCCACCGCGGCGGCATCCAGTTCCGCCCGGGCCTGCCGCGCCATCCGCACCAGCTGCTCCACCGGCACGCCCGGGGCGTCGGCGACGAGGGTTTCGGATATCGCCTGCAGTTGCTCGGCGGTCACCGCGCTGTCGGGTTTACCAAGGCCCCTACGGATCGCCTCCGCCGCATCCAGCGTGATCGCCCCCGAGGCGGCTGCCGTAGTGACCGGGCTCGCCGGTTGCCCTACTCCACCCCCACCTTCGTCGGCCATCATTCCGCCCAGGTTCACCAGCTTCATGGCCTCCGCCATCGACGACCCGGTCAGGGTTTGGATGAACACCGCCGGCGTCGCCGCCCCGTTGCGGCGCGCCAGACCGGAATAGCCGGCTTCGCGGGTGGAGCGTTTCGCGATGGCCGCCGACAGCCACAGCTTGTAGGGCTGCAGCGATTGTTCCAGCGATGCCACCAGCTTCATCCCGGTGACCAGGGAGTCGTCGTCGAGGCGGTCGATCTCCTCAGGGCAGCACCCCAACACCGCGACGGCAGCAGCTGCGTCAGTGAGGTTGAGACCTGGGCTCGTCATACGTATAGTCTCCCACAATGGGAAGCAATATTCGAGTGATTTTTCGAATCTGTGGATATGAAATCGAACTTGTGTATGGGAAGGAGAAGACAGTGGATAACGTGTGGACAAGTTGTCGACCGCCCGCAATAGAGTCAGATCATGACTGATGGTGCACTCGTTTTGGCCGGCGGCGGAGTCGCCGGAATCGCTTGGGAGCTCGGGGTTCTGGTGGGAATTCGCGACGAACAGCCGGAAGCCGCCGCGCGCATCCTTGCCGATTCCACGCGTCTGATCGGCACATCGGCCGGGGCAGCCGTCGCGGCGCAGTTGGCGGGCGGCACTCCACTCGACGCGCTCTACGCGGCACAGCTTTCCGACCAGCACTCCGAGATCTTCGTCGAACTCGACCTCGCGGAATTTGGCGCGTTGATGGCGACCACCATGGCCAATGCCACGTCACTGCAAGATCGACGTCGGCGCTTCGGTGCGATTGCCATCGACGCAGACACGCCGCCCATCGAAGACAGGCGACGGTCCATCGACGGACGCTTGCCGGTCAAGACCTGGGGCAACCGCGATCTTCGCCTCACAACGGTCGACGCCGAGTCGGGCGAGCTGCTGGTCATGGATCGCAACAGCGGAATCGACCTCGTTGACGCGGTCATGGCGAGCTGCGCCATCCCAGGAATCTGGCCGGTCGTCGAAATCAATGGGCACAAATATATGGATGGCGGTATGCGCACGATCGCGAACGCGGACCTTGCGGCCGGGTGTGATCCCGTGATGATCCTCGTACCGTCACTGCCTGTCTCAGCGCTGGGCGAGACGATTCCGGCCGACGAGTTGCTCGCTCTGGCGCCAGCCACGGTCGACGTGGTCTATGCGGACGATGCATCGATCGCGGCATTCGGGGTCAACCCACTCGATCCGTCGATTCGCAAAGCTGCGGCGGAGGCCGGTCGTGCCGTCGGAAGAGGCGCGGCGGCGACAATTGCGAAGAACTGGGGCTAAGACAGCGGATCGTCCGTAAGCGGCAGTTGGGTCAGGTGAAAGTTCAGGTGGGATCGGGATGCCGTCGGCCCGCGTTGCCCCTGATAGCGCGAGCTGTACTCGGCTGAACCGTAGGGCTTCTCTGCGGGAGACGTGAGCCGGATGAAACAGAGCTGGCCGATCTTCATTCCGGGCCACAACTTGATGGGAAGCGTTGCGACGTTGCTCAGCTCAAGCGTGACGTGACCGGAGAATCCAGGATCGACGAATCCGGCGGTCGAATGAGTCAGAAGGCCCAATCGACCGAGGGAACTCTTCCCCTCCAGCCGCGCCGCGATGTCGTCGGGCAGCGTGACCAGTTCATAGGTCGAGCCGAGCACGAATTCTCCTGGGTGCAGGATGAATGGTTCGCCATCCTTCACCTCGACGAGTTGTGTCAGCTCCGACTGGTCCTCGCGTGGATCGATGAACGGGTACTTGTGGTTGTTGAATAGCCGAAAGTACTTGTCGAGGCGCACATCGATGCTCGACGGTTGAATCATCCCGAGTTCGAGCGGTTCGAGGCCGACACGGCCCGACTCGAGCTGTTCACGGATGTCGCGGTCACTCAGCAGCATGGCCTCGACACTACCGCGCTAGACGAAGTAACCGTCAGCTGTCGTCGGCGCCGCGCCCGATGCTCAGCCAGCCGGTCGATTCGTCGTTCTTTACTTCGCCCTGCGAAGAGGCCGATTTCAATGACGAGAGCTGGGCATCCACTTTGGCTTTCGCAGACAATGCTGCAAGTTGTCGCTCGATGTCGGCGTCGGCGGGAGCGGTCAGATCCTGCAGAACTCCGCTCGAAAGCAGATCATCGGTGGCGGCTGCGCGCGCCTGCATCTGGGCAACCCGGTCACGGGCCCGGTTCAGGCTTGCGCCCACGTCGTTCAGGTTCGAGCCGATGCCCGCTACAGCTTCGTTCGCTCGCACCTGCGCTTCCGAGGCGCTGTAGGTCGCCTTGATGGTTTCTTTTTCGATCCTGAACGCAGCGATCTGCTCGGACAACGCGCGCTCCCTGGCCTGCAGCTGGTCAGCCTGCTTCTCTAGCGCGCTGTGCTGCTCCTGAAGTTTCGCGACCTGGGTTTCCAGCAGCGCACGTCGCTCGAGGGCGGATCGCGCCAGGTCTTCGCGCCCCTGGTTCATCGCCTCCTGCGCCTGCCCCGCTAGGCGCTTGTAGCGCGCACCCATCTCCTCACCCTGCAGCTCGATCCGCTTCTTTGCTGTCGCGACTTCAGCCACCGCAAGGCGCACGTTCTGCAGGAGTTTCAACTGCTGGTCATAAGCGTCGTCCAGCGTTTCGCGCGGGTCTTCCATCCGATCGAGGGCTCGTGAGGACTTGCTTCGGATGATGGTGCGCATCCGCGCGGTGTACTCACTCATGCTTGGACTCCTTTTGTTTCGAGACGATCGACGGCGGGCCGCGGCCATTCGTCGGTTGGCGACGAATCGGATGCGTCCATTCGGCGCAATTCGACAAGTCCGGCGTGAAGTGCGGCGACCTCCAGCTCGACGTCGCGCCGCAGGGCGGCCATTGTTGCGTCAGAGCGACCCCCAAGCCCGGCGGATACCGAGCCGCGCACCCGCCCCACAATGTCAACCACCTGGTTGACGCTGCGCCCGAGAGCCGGAAGCTCACCCGCGACAATTGTGGTGTTCCGCTCACTCTCGAGCAGTCGGAGCCGAATGTCGAGGGTCTTCCCTTCGTCTTCTACACGGCGGTAGAGACGAGGCAGGTCCCCTCTGCGACCGTTGCTTCTCACGGCGATGTCAATGGCGTCACGTCCGCTGCCCAGGGCTTCCGCCAATTGCAGTCGAAGCGATGCGATGGTGTGCCTGCTTCCCCAACTGAGGTTGGCCCGGGTGCGAAGCACCGCGGTGTTCAGCCTTCGACTACGACGAATTCGCCTCGAGACCAGCCACACCGCGAGAACGACAGTTCCGACGGAGAGCGCACAGATCGCGGCCAGCGAAACCAGGACACCAAGCAGGACGCTCATCTGTCGCCCCCGTGCTTGTTTGCCGTGTGACCGAAGCTTTCTGACATCCACTGAGAGCCCACCGGCTGCTCCTTTCGCCATCTTTGACAGTTGCTGTCGCCGATTTTGTAAACGCGATATAACGCAATCTACGCTCGCTTGGCCAGAAACGTTAGGGGGTTCCCACCAGATCTACAGGAAGCTTTCGAACACGCACGGGAGTTCGAGAAAGCGTGAGTCAGTGGCGGCGTTGGCTCCACACGCGCAACAAGGCGAAGACAAAGAGGACGTTCGCGACAAGGAGGTACTCGCCGACCGTGGACTGCGGCGAGCCGGTTGGCGTGAGTTTGAAGAGCAATACCCCCGCGACGATGCACACGACCATCGCGCTTCCGATAATCACCGTGAGTCGAACGATGTCAACGGGCGGCTTTGCAACCTTCCGAGGCTTGACCGGCTTGTTGGGATCGACCTCATACTTCGCCAATGCCTTAAGTCGCGCTGCCTCGGCCGCCGACGGCGGCACCGGCTTGCTCAGCGGCGTCTCTCCAGCGAAAGTCCCGGTGAACTCGTCAGCGTCTGCCGTCATGGATGAAGTGTATTGGGGGAGTGCTCACCTTTTGAATACTGCCGCGAGCGCGGCGTCCAGTAACATGACTGTGCTGCCTAGGTAGCCGCGCGGATGTAGTTCAATGGCAGAACTTCAGCTTCCCAAGCTGATAGCGCGGGTTCGATTCCCGTCATCCGCTCCGATGCAGTTCCCTCTTCACAATGGCGGCGGCCATCTGGGTGCTGGAGCGTGGCAGCAACGCTGACTGTGCCGGATAGACGATCGGGTGACTGCGGGCATGAGCCGCTGGCGCAGAGTGAGCGTCATGATCGGATCACTGATCGCCGATGCACCAGTCCTTGAACCGAGCGCTCAAGCAACTAGCCCTGGTCGGGCATTCGCAGCAGTGCGCCCTCTGAACGACAGGTGGCAGCCGCGATCAGCATTGCGCGTCGAAGCACACGCTCCCAAACTGCGGCACTGGAAGGAAATCCCTCGTCGATGATGGACTGCACCACCGAGGCCAGAGTGGCGTCACCGGCCCCCATCGTGTCAATCACCGCGCCAGGGAGCTTTGCGATCGGCTCGGCCGCACTGATTCTTTGCGAGGTCTCAACCGATGCGCCACGCGCACCGGCGGTCGCGAGTACTGCGGAGGTTCCGTCGGCAAGCAACCGTGCGCTCAACTCCTCAACGGTCGTCCCGTACAAATACTCTGAGTCATCGCTGCCCACTTTGACCAGCAGGGTGAGCGGCGCCACCTGCTCGAACGAATCGCGGAATCGCGCGACATCATGCATCATGCTTTCGCGCGGGTTCGGATCGACGATGAGTTGCCTTCGCGGGTCCGGGATGGCTCCAAGAAGTTCATCGGTCTGCGCGACATCATCGAATGGGAAGCAACTCACGATCACCAGGCTTGCCGCAGCGAGTGCGGTGCGCTCGTCGGCTCCAAACTCGATCCGACGAGCTTGCGCAGCTTCGTTGAAGACGTAGAACGGCTCGCCGTCCTTGCGGTCAGAAACGCCTCTCGAGCTCCCGTTCGGGCCGATCGTCGGAATCAGTGCGACGTCGTGTTCGCGAAGGAATGCCCGAATCGTTGCGCCGTCCCGGTCGTCGCCGATCATCGCGATCAGCGTCGTTGGAACGCCTAGCTTTGACAGGCCAATCGCAACATTGAGCGCGGCGCCGCCGACAAACTCGTCGATAGCGCCATCCCTATGAATCTCATCGATTAGCGCATCGCCGACCACGACGACTCTGGAGGTGTCAACGCTGAGTTCAGTCATGGGGCCGAATCTCCCCGGAACCACGAACGATCAATTCGGTTGAGACCACATACGTTTGCTCGGCCGACGTGTCGCCGTCGAGCCTGGCGAAGAGCCTGGCGGCGGCCAGCGCGCCGATCTGCTGTGGATTCTGAGCGACCACCGTTATCGCCGGGTCGATCATGTCGGCTAGCACGATGTCGTCGAAACCAACGAGCGCGATCTCGTGATGCAACCCGCGTTCCCGCAGCGCGCGAATTGCGCCCATTGTCACCAGGTTTTGGCTGCTGAAGATGGCAGTTGGCGCAACAGATGAGGCCAGCAACTCGAGCACGGCGAGCCGAGCGGATTCGGCGTCGTGCAGGTCCTCAACGATGGAAAGCTGGCTGAATGGAATGCCCGCGGTCGCCATCTCTTCGACAAATCCGCGCCTGCGATCGCCGGCAGTCTGGATGTCACGGCGGTCGCCGAAGTAGGCGATCCTCCGATGCCCGTGCTCGAGCAGGTGTCGAGTTGCCGTACCAGCGCCATGCGCATTGTCGCTCACCACAGCATCCGCCTCGATGCCAACCGGTGCTCGGTCGACGAAGACCAGGGGTGTGCCGTGCTGCTGCTCAGGAACCAAATAGCTCTGGTTCTTCGTCACAGTGGTGAGGATGAGGCCGTCCACCCTTCGACGCAGGAACGCATCGACGATGTCACGCTCGCGCAGTGGATCATCGTCGAGACTCGAGGCAAACACAGCGGTGCCGCGTTCACGCGCGGCATCCTCGACCGCCCGATGCAACGCACCAGCGAACGGGTTGGCAACGCTTCCCACGACAAGCCCAAGCGTTTGGGTCTTCCGGTCGGACCGACGGAGGTTTCCCGCGTGAAGGTTCGGCTGGTAGTTGAGGCGCTGGGCCGCCTCCATCACGCGAGCGATTGTGGCCTCTGACACGTTGGGCTCTTCGTTGATGACACGCGAAACGGTCTTCACGCCAACCCCTGCTAGAGCGGCAACGTGGCGCATTGTCGCGCGCTCCTGAGGCCGAACGCTGGAAGCATCGGGACTTGACAACGGTGTCACGGTTTGGTCTCCATTTTGATTACCACGCTTGACTATATAGGCAATTATGACCTAGACCTTAACTATGACATCGTTGTCAAGCACACTCCCGTGCATTGAGAAATGAAGAGGAATTCAATGTCGAATCGCACAGCATCACGCACTTGGGCCCGACGATTGGTGACCGTCACATCGGTCGCCGCTCTTGCCACCGTTGGGCTTGCAGCCTGCTCCTCCGGTACGCCGTCGAGCAACTCGAGCGGCAAGAAGTCGCTCACCATCGGGTTCGTCGTAGGCGCATCATCCGACCCGTTCTTCCAGGCCATGAAGGTTGGCGCTCAAGACGAGGCCAACAAGCTCGGCGACAAGCTCATCTTCCAGGGCAACGCCACCACGTACTCGCCGGCCACCCAAATTCCGATCGTGAACCAGGTTCTCGCCGAGAGCCCTGACGGACTGGCACTCGCGCCCACCGATCCGGTCGCACTGCAGGCTCTTGTCACCAAGGCCGTCAACCAGAATGTCCCGGTCGTGAATGTCGATAGCCAGGTCAACAACCTGAGCCAGGTCGTTTCGTTCATCACAGGCAACAACAACGACGGGGGCCAGAAGGCCGCGGACGAGATGGCAAAGGCCATCGGCTACAAGTCAGGCGGCAGCTACCAGGTGGTCGTCGGTCTGACCTCCGCGACCGCGTCAACCAACGTCGCCCGGCTCGACGGGTTCAAGAAGCAGATTGCGGCCAAGTACCCCGGCATCAAGATTGTGGCGACCGGATACTCGCAGTCGAACTCCACGACGGCCAACGCGAACATCAACAACTGGCTCACTGAGTTCCCGCACCTGAACGGCATCTTCGCGATTGATGGCACAAACGCAACCGGCGCGGCGTCCGCACTTCAGGCCAAGAACCTGACGGGCAAGATTGCGCTCATTGGATACGACGCCTACAAGACGAACGTTGACCTGATCGCCAAGGGAGTCTTCACCGCGCTAGTGGCACAGAATCCTGCTCAGGAAGGCAAGGATGCCGTCGACACGCTCGACAAGTACATCCGCCAAGGCAACAAGAGCACCGGCATCTCGAAGACTGTCACGCTGCCGAACATCATCCTCGATAAGAACTCCTCCGCTGCTGACCTGCAGAAGTACACTTACGTGCAAAACGGCTAGCCAGTCGCGTCTGCCCTAACGAATCACAGTTGATCAAAAGGAAGTAGAACGTGGTCTCTCCTGAGCCGGTCGCTCCGACCGTTGCCCCTCCGGAACCCCCGCGGGCGAACAGCCCCCTTGCTGCGGAAAAACGTCCCAGCCGAATCGCGAAGCTGTTGAGAGATCAGCAGTTCATTCTGATCGTTGTACTCGTGTTGCTGGTGCTGATCTTCACCGCCATCAACCCGGTCTTCTTCAGCATCAGTGCTGCGGGCAACATCCTGGTTCAGTGGGCCCCGATCGTGATGATCGCGGTGGGCGAGCTATTCGTGATCGTGACGGGCGGGATCGACCTCTCGGTCGGTTCCACCCTCACGCTCTCGAGCGTGGTCGCGGCATTCGCCATGGCCGGCCTCACCAGCTCCGGATGGGCGGATGGCCCCACTCTCGTCGTCGGCGCGATAGTTGCACTGGCCACGGGAGCCCTGGTCGGTACAATCAACGCCCTTCTGATTAACGCCGCCAAGCTGGTGCCGTTCGTTGCAACCCTCGCGACGCTGGGCGCCGGCGCTGGCACCGCGCTGGTGCTGACGAAGGGTGGCCCGATCGCGGGTGGCCCACCAAGCGCAAATGGGCTGTCCTCGACCATCAATAACGGGCTGCTCTCGTGGCCGGTGATCTTCGTCATCGTCATCCTGATCATCACGGGGCTGTTCCTGCATCGATCGCGCTTCGGCCGGTACACCTACGCGATCGGAGGCAACTCGTTCGCGGCAACCGCATCCGGAATCAGCGTCAAAAAGCACCTGTCGAAGGTCTACGTGCTCTCTGGGATCTTCGCCGGCGCCGCCGGATTCATCCTGTATCTGCAGCTTGGTTCCGGCTCACCGAGCGCTGGCACCAGTGACGAACTCAGCGCAATCGCAGCCGTGGTCATCGGTGGCGCGAGTCTCGCGGGTGGCTTCGGCAAGATTGGCGGCACCATCCTCGGCGCGCTGATTCTCGAGACCGTCTACAGCGGACTCACCATCATCAACATCGACCCCAACTGGAACCAGGTCGCCGTTGCGATCCTGATCGCGGCTGCCGCCTCACTGCAGGCTCTTCGCGGAATTCATCTGAGGAGAAAAGCATGAGCCCCTCCGGCACACCTCTCTACGAGGTCAAGAACATCTACAAGAACTACGGCAGTGTTGTCGCTCTCGAGAACGTCAGCCTCGCTATCTACCCGGGCGAAGTGCTTGGTCTGGTCGGCGACAACGGCGCGGGAAAGTCGACACTGGTCAAAGTCCTCTCCGGTGCGCACCAGCCTGACGCCGGCGAGATTCTGCTCGAAGGCGTTGAGCACCACTGGAAGGCACCGCACGATGTGCTCGAGGCCGGCATCGAAACTCTGTACCAGGACTCGGGCCTTGCCCCGAACCTGACGGTCAGCTCAAACGTCTTCCTCGGCCGCGAACTCACCGTGAAGGGGCCACTCGGCAAGCTGGGTTTCCTCGCGCAGAAGCAGATGGACACGACCGCTCACGAAGATCTCGACCGGGTCGGAATCGGCGTCGCCGCTACTGACCGCACCGTCGCCGAGCTCTCCGGTGGTCAACGGCAGGCAGTCGCCATCGGTCGCGCGGTCTCCTGGGCACGCAAGGTGATCATCCTCGACGAGCCGACCAACAATCTCGGCGTCGAGGAGACGCAAGGCGTGCTCCGCTTCCTCAAGGGCGCCCGCGACGCCGGGCACTCGGTCCTCTTCATCACCCACAACATCCATCACGTTTTCCAAGTCGCCGACCGCATCGTCGTGATGCGGCGCGGCGAG